>CAYLVF010000216.1:0-4969 GCA_964387045.1 uncultured Melioribacter sp.
CCGAATTCGTCGTTGTTGGCAAATGGTAAGTTTATATGAGTGCTTTGCAAATTAGACCAGCCGTGTCCTTTGCAGTCAAATATTCTATCATAAGATTCGTAAACCGGGTTGTTTTCATGTGGCCATAGTTTTGTTTCTGTATCCGGGTCATAAAAAGGATGTGCTCCTGATGGTAGCAATACAGAATTATATTTCTCTAATATTTTATTAATTCTTTTAACATGCTGATGAAATTTTTTATCAAGCCCAAGTAATGAATTACTCGGTCCGTTTGTTTTTAATTCAATTACGTGTAAAACGATTTCATTAGACCATGCGATTTCCTCATCTTCATAATCGGAGACATATTCACCGGCAACTTCTTTAATAACTTCATCAACAATAGGTTTTACTTTTAGTGAATCTTTATCAACAATCATGTACTCAAGTTCAACACCAAAACCTTGAAATAGTCCAATAGGGTTTATCATAGATGAAGTTCCTTAACCTGACGAATAGTTTCAAGCCGGTCTTTAAATGACCTCATAATTGTTAGGTAAAGATGTTCTTTCATTACTGCGTCCTCGACACCATGTTCGATACTGGGATTATCATTTACCTCAATAACAAAAACGTCGTTTCCGATTTGTTTTAAATCAACCCCGTATAGACCGTCACCTATTTGATTTGCCGCTTTTAAAGCGGTTTTAATTACTTTGTCAGGGACCTCGTAAATTGGAATTGTTTTAAAATTACCGTATTGATCATTGTCTTTCATTTTCCAATTGTAAATCTGCCAATGATTTTTAGCCATAAAATATTTGCAGGCAAACAATGGTTGTTTGTCAAGTATTCCTATTCTCCAATCAAAGTCGGAATAAGTAAATTCTTGAGCAATAATTAAATCGGAAATTTCGAGTAAACGATTTGCTTCCGCTTTAAGCTGCTCTTTGTTATCAACTTTAATTACACCTTGCGAGAAAGAACTGTCAGGCTGTTTTAACACTATTGGGAAGCCTAAAGCGTTTTCCAGTATTTCTCTGTTATCTTTGTGAACTATAATTGTTTTTGGTGCCGGAACTTTTGCTTTTATCAATGCTTCGGCAAGATAAACTTTGTTGGTACACTGAATAATAGAATGCGGGTCATCAATGACCACAAGTCCTTCGGCAAAAGCTCTTCGAGAAAAACGATATGTATGATGATTAACCGCGGTAGTTTCTCTTATAAACAAAGCATCAAATTCAGGTATTCGGCTGAAATCTTCCTTTGTAATTAATTCACATCTAATTCCGACTTCTTCCCCGGCATCAATGAAACTCTTTATTGCTTTTTTATCCGAAGGAGGTTCGTCTTCGTTCGGGTTGACCAAGATTGCCATATCATATTTTGCACGGCTTATTTTTGCAGAGTAAATTCTTTTTTTAGAGAAATATGTTTCGGCACATCTTTCCAAAAAAGGTCGATGCTTTTCAGGAACTTCGTTTACGGGGATGGGTGATATACTTTGCAGGATCCACCTTTTGTTATAGTAAAATGATGCTCGAATTAAAGGAGCTTGAAATAAATTATATAATTGAGCCGAAAGCTTTTCATATTGCTGCGCCATATTCTGTCCAAAGTAAATGCTCAAAACAAACTCTTCGGATTTGATTTTGCTCAAACTTTTCTGAATAAGATCATCGAGATCATCGGAAATTATTCTGACGATTGTTTGAGATTTTATATCCTGAATAGTCGATACGTTAGGAAAAGCTCTATGACCTCGTGCTTCGGCTAACAAAGAAACATAATAACCTGTTGCTTGATAGCGGTATGATCGGCACAAGTTGAAAATACGAGCGCTTTTTATTTCGGCAAAACTGCTTTCCGTTAAATAAGATTTAGCTGAAATTACTTCTACATTATCTATTTTAAAATTCCAGTCTTTCGGATTATTCACAACAACAAAACTTCTCATAGATTATTTATCCCTAGGTTGAATTACCAATAAGTTAGCATCAAAAGTTAGTATGCCGAGCATAATCGAATTAATAAGCCGGCTTACTTTTACAGAATAATAATTATCATGTGATACGGGGTTTTCGCGGTAAGGATCGGCAACAACGACATTGCGGGTTTCTTCATCATAGCCCGATAATACAACAAAATGACCGGTCGGATAACCTCTTACATCATCATAAACAGCTTTGTTCTTTACCCACGCTTCACGAGAGCAGTTATAAAGATACGTTGCACTTAAACCGGTAAGAATAGGGAGCTTATTATCAAATATCTTTTTAAGAAGTGAGGGAGTTAAATTTACAAATTCAATCTCGCCGCCGAGTGATAAGTATTCAATATATGCATCGGTTGCATGGTGAAGTTTTATGCTCTTCTTATATTTTTTCTGTTCAATCAGCTTTGATTTGATATCAACTTTTTCTTTAAACCAAGCAGGATCAAAAACGGAAAGGTTATAAGTATAAATCTTAGCATTATATTTTCTCTTAAGTGCATGAACAGCAAGTAGAGCGGCAAGTGTTCCGCCTTCTTCAAGGTAAGAAATTTCAGAAATGACTTTGGGGAGTGATATTTTATCACCGAAGTAATTATAAACCGCATGCAAACTCGTTGGACCGCAAGTTACGTCATCCGGCTGGGTCATTATTTTAATAGGTATCATTTTGCCGTTAAAAACGGAGCGATATTTAATTAAAAAATATTCAAAAAGAAAGAGAAATGTTTTGATATATAAAGAATACAAAATTTTGTGGCACATCAAAAAATAAAAATAAAATTTCCTTTGCTAATTCTACTTTGCTCAGTTAATTTTGATGTCGCATTTTTTTTGAGGAAAGTATGCCGGAAGATGCTTTTGTTTACTACAAATTTAAGAACCGTAAAACAGGCGAACTGATTGATGCGGTTTTGGCATTTAAGAATTTAGAAGATCATGACCCCGCCTTAAAAAAATTCTTTGAAATACATGAATATAAAATAGTGGAAAAACGGCTCTCGCGTTTGGAAGAATATGATAAGTGGCGAAAGGAAAAGCGCCCTTCACTTAAGAAATATTAACATTCCAATCTAACTTTTTGCTTGAATTCCATTTTACTAAGTGATATTTTATCAGAATAAAAAATCTGATTTATGACCGTAATATTCTCAAAAACATGCGAATTAGGGCTTCAAGCGGTACTCTTTTTATCAATAAAAAAAGAAAAAAGAATATTTACCGCAGGTGAAGTTTCCAAAGAACTGAAAGTACCGAAAGAATACGTTTCTAAAGTTATGCAGATTCTAACCGAGAGCGGTATTATCGGTTCTAAAAAGGGAAAGAACGGCGGATTTTATTTAGCCAAGAGTCCTAGCAGCATAAAGTTGATAGACATAGTTGAAGCAATAGACGGACTGGAAATTTTCAACAACTGCGTACTTGGTTTCCCCGGCTGCTCTTCTGACCATCCTTGTCCCGTTCACGAGAAATGGGGCAAACTAAGAGACGATGCTTACAAAATGCTCTCCACTGAAACCCTCGAGCAACTTAAAGAAAAAACACTGCATAAGTTGGTTAGTTTGTAGAAATATCTTTTTACGACTCCTTTAATTATATTTAATAAATTTGAAACCCCAATCCGCAGATACCGATATTAAGATAGAGGCTGAGCTTATAGAAAGATTTAGAGGAATGAGTTCTTCGGAAAGATTCTTTAAAGCCGCTCATTTATCGGATTTAGTTCTTAACCAATCTAAAAGAGCAATCAAAGAAGCTAATCCTCATTTGAACGAACTCGAACAGAAAATCTTGTTTATCTCAATTCATTATGGAGATGAATTAGCGGAGCATGTACGAAGATCTTGGACGATAAAAGATGAGCAAAAGTGAAATCATTAATGCGTTACACTCAAATTAGATACTTTTTTAATATCACAATCAAATCGTTCGATTTGTTCTCATCAAAATTATTCATCTTCATATCTCCATAAAACTCAATCTTCACATTATCGCTTTTTCGAAATAATCTTTCAATATAGGTTTTTGTATAAGGAAAAATCTCTGTAGTAATTAGCTGCCTGTTAGAAATATTGTTTTTATGAAATGAAAGTAAATTAAAATAAACTTTGTCTCCGTAAAAATCATAAAATCTAATGAATTGCTTTTCTTTTGATTCCGTGATGTTAACTATTCTTTCTTTTTCTTTTAACACTTTCTCGTAGTTTAACAACTGTATTATAGCTTTACCGCCGGTTTTTAGTAAGCTAAGGACTTTATCGGCTGATTGTTCTATTTCTTCATTATTAATATTGGCAAATGTGTTCCCGAGCGATACAACCAAATCAAATGAGTTGTGAAAAGAGGTATCAATTTCCGCAATTCTTTTTATGTGTATATCGACTTTCACATTTTGGTTTGTAAAATTTTGTTTTGCCTGCTTAGCCATTTCGGTTGACGGTTCAAATGCAGTAACATTCAAGCCGAGTTTTACAAGCGCGATTGAATCGGCACCGCTTCCGGCGCCAAGATCTGCTGCGGATTTTGTGTCATCGTTTATAAAGCGTTCGAAAAATTTAGTTTTTGATTCTACCTGTTTCTCAAGCGGAATCATTGAGTTGTAATCTTCTGCAAAACTGTTATAGAATTCTCTATTTAACATAATGGTCAATTTTCTTAGTGGAAATATTGTGAAACATCCACGGTGTTTGGAGTGATAATAAGGATTAAGTATTGTTACAATACTTGAATAGCTATGCCTATCATTTGATTATCATCCGGGCAATAATTTCGGCTCTCCTTTTCACCCTTTCTCCCCCTCTCCCATTCCCTGCCTCACCGGTTCAATTTTATCAATCAATTTATCCAATTCATCTTTACCGAATACTTCCTGGATTCTATCAAAAAAATCACGTTCTTCTTTTCTAATGTGCTGTTCTAAAATATATCCGAGATCATTCAGTATCTCTTCTTTTTCATCCGAAGTTTTTAGTTGATTGATTTTGTACTCGATCT
>CAYLVF010000217.1:0-4903 GCA_964387045.1 uncultured Melioribacter sp.
TATTATACTTTCTGCAGTGTCCGGAGTATTAGAGGAAAAGTGGGAAAACTTTGCATATGCATCTGCAGCTTCTACTCCAAAGAAACTAGAAAAGGCTTCCCTGTCAAAAGCGGCTCCTGACACCCTACCAATGCTTGTTCTAAATCGGACAAAAAACTGTGAAAAATCTACTTCGCTTGGAGATTCTTTATCTGTCATATAAGTAATTTACTAAAAGGTCTGAAAAATTACTATATTTACCGCTACAGATGCCTTTTTAATTCTAATTCAAGAGAGTCACTCAGAGGAATAATTTGGTAAATGAACTACAATTGCGTATTAAAAGCAAAAATATAAATTTATTTTAAATTGGGCAAAAATTAATCAATTTTTTTAAGAGGAAAAGTTGGCTGCTGGACCAGGATTCCCTCCTTTCGCTTAAGATGTTATGGCTCGATCATTTGTCGGGTCTTCATTCTTGAGCTTCGGAGGGCTGGCGAACCTAAAGGCTCTCATCGAGCCAATCCATGCTAAAATATTATCATTCTTGCTTGCACTGAGCTTGCCGAAGTGCTGGCCCTGGTTGATTATTTTGGGAACCTATTATCCAATCAGATTAAGTATTTTTCGTGGGTAAAGAAAAGTAGAAAGTAGAACCTTTACCTTCAATGCTGTTTACCCACAGATCACCACCATCTTGTTTGATAATTTCAGTTGAAATAAAAAGTCCCAAACCAAGACCAGGTATGTCTCCTTCTTTTTTTTCCTTTGGCTCTGAAAAAACGTTCATAGATTATATGTTGCTCTTCTTTCGGAATCCCCATTCCAAAATCTTTAACAGAGACAATAACTTTATCTGTATCTTTTTTTTGGAAACTATTACTTTATCCGCTTCGGGTGAATATTTAATTGATCATTTGAATATGACTGTTTTACTCGAGATATTATATTTAGTAATCGAGTATAGTATGAGTATGTACAACTGGTCAGTAGATACAGCAAAACTTAAAGGCGATCCAGAAACAATGAAAATTTTTACGCTTGAACAAGCAATTAATTTCGGGTTAAACAACCAGAAACTAAATGAGGCTGATTTGAGGAAGTATTGGCATAAATTAATCCTTGACCCTCATAAAAAGAGATATTTGGCAAAATTGTTATGGCCAAACCAATCTTAAACTCGACCCAAATATTGTTTCTCAAGCTTTTTGGCCAATCGGCTTTAAGTTCTGATTTTTATTTCACTGAAGGTACTGCATTATCCCACTTTTATCTTCATCACCGATTTTCGGAAGATCTAGATTTTTTTACGGAAAACGAATTTGAAATTCAGACTTCAGCAGTATTTATCAAATCGCTTCAAAAAAGGCTAAATTTTATAAACTTTGATTATCAACAAAGTTTTAACAGAAATATTTATCAACTTCGTTTTGGTGACGCCTCGTTCTTGAAAATAGAGTTTACTTATTATCCTTTCAAACAGATTGAATCACCTCATATTTATGAGTCTTTACGGGTTGACAGCCTTGTCGATATCGCAGCAAATAAATTGTTTACGATTTCCCAGCAGCCGAGAGGACGCGATTATTTTGATCTCTACTCCATACATCAGAATACAACTTTGGACTTGAAAGTTTTACGCGTTCAAGCTAAAACAAAGTTTGATTGGCATATAGACCCATTGCAGTTAGGTAGTCAATTCGAAAGGGTAGATACTTTTTTAGATGATCCAATTATTGTGTCTGAAACCAATAAAGAGAAAATGGTGGAATATTTTAAGAAAATGGCGAGTTCGTTAAAGGATGAAATCCTGGAATAGATTTTAAGTATTTAGATTGAGCAAACGAGTTTATATTGACTTTAAGATAAGAAGTTAAACTAAATAATATATGTGGAGTCGAAAATTTAAAACACACCCACTCCACAATCAATCCCAAAAAATATAGGCAGAATTTGCAGCTTTTTATTGACTGGGCTAGCGAGCTTGGACACTATTCGAACCTATTTTACTCAACTAGATAGCAGTCTGAGTATTCCAGTCATAATAAATCCATTTCTACAGAAAGAGTGAAAAATATCACTGATCAGGATTGGCTTCTTAAATATTGCATGAACAATGCCGGAGTTAGAAGCACGATGTCTAGTTTGCTTTTAAGCTTATCTGTCTTGAAGTGTCTTAGGTTGTAGGAAATTAAATATCGAGTGCGTAATATATGAGCTCCAGCTACTATGTGGGCATCATTTGTATCAGTCACATACTGACCATACTTGTTTTTTATTTCTGGAATTTTAATGGTAACACTGCCGACTTCAATATTTTTGAGTAACGTTTCGAGTTGGCGCATATCTAAACTCATCCGATCTACAACTTTTCTTATTTCCAATAAGGATATTGAAGAAATTACATGAGTTATTGACGGTTGGGTTAGAAGAAAATGTGCTGCCCCGCGCGAAGAAATTAATGCAGAAATGATGACGTCAGAATCAATAAATGCTCGCATATATCACAGTTCAGATCTGACTTTAGAAATCTCTGCTCCAATAACTGGAAGTTGTTTTCGATCTTCCTGGTCGGCTTGAAACAGATCATAATCCAAACCAGTGAAAAAGAATGATATAGAAGGAGCCGGAATTCTATATAGTTTGCCTATTTTTTTAGCCACAATCTCACCCCGACCGATCAGGTCATATACCGTGTTTTTGGATAGCTGCAGCATTTTGGCTACTTGCTCTGGTGTGTAAGCTTTGGATTGATTAATTGTACTTAACATGTCTAAATAGTACTAAATGTGACTATGAATGTCAATATGTGATTTGGGTCAAATAAGATATCTTGGCGTTATTGCTGCCGGACTAGGATTCGAACCTAGAATAACTGATTCAGAGTCAGCCGTGATACCATTTCACCATCCGGCAAAGTGAGTGTGTTCGGTGTTTATTTTACACCAGAAAGTAAATCAAGGCTGGATTGAGGTCAATTTGACAGAAAAGGGCAGGTGCCTGTGGGACAAGAAGCAGATTGGCTGGCAGGACCGGATTTGGTCGAACTGATTTGGCGATACTCCCCTACTTGACTACCACATTTGGGACAGGGGGCAACCAAGTGCCACATCGGTCCAAACACTCGGCTATGAGAGGTAACTTTTTTACCGACAGATTCAAATTTTTCACCACATGTTTCACAATAAAACGTGTGTTTCATTTTATTTGGTACATTAGTTATTATTAATGATTTGAGTAATTAATTGGTTAGCTTTTTTGTACTCAGTTTGGTTTTGAGGATTGAGACAAGTTTCTAGGTTGTCTTGGATATATTTATTGATCAAAGAGCGAGTAGCTGATTGAGCGGCTTTAAGTTGAATTAAAACAGATTGACATTCAGTGTCAGAATCTATCATGTCCGCGCAAGCGGAAAGTTGACCAATAATGTTGTTCAAGCGTTGACGATAGGTTTTCATATACTAAATATATCACACCCCCCTAGGGTGTTAAAGACTTAAAAAAATTAACGGGAGATGAGGAAACGGCGTTTGAATTGGGAGAGGTCAATAAATTCATCGGCTTTATCGATTAAACGGTTGCTGGTGGTTTCTTTGAAGGACATTACCTCGGTACGACGGCCGTGACCACGGAGATAATCTAAGAGATCGACATAATCACCATCGCCTGAGACCAGAACTACGGCATCTAGTAAGGGGAGCAGACGAACTACGTCGATGGATAGACCAACGTCCCAATCGCCTTTTTTGGCACCACCTTGGAAAATTTGCAAGGGTTTGGAACGAACTTCATAGCCTAGTTTGGTTAATACTTGGAAAAACTCGCGTTCTTTCTCGGTATCGGATTCGATAACGTAGGCAAAAGCGCGAATTAGTTTTCTGTCAGCAATGGCCGTATCCAGAAGAGTTTTGAAATTGACATTACTTTTGTGTAGGTGTTTGGCCGAGAAGTACATGTTGGAAACATCGATAAAAACACCAACACGTTGATCAGGGTGCTTGCCGGGAGTGGTCATTAGGTTTTGTTTTTGCGGCTAAATTGACGCAAACCTTTATATATTAACGGGATAATTGATAGTACTGGAAGTGCTTTTTTAAACCTGGTGCCACCCATGAAGGTGAGTGCAGAAAAAGCCATGGTGGCAGTTTGGGGAAGATTTTGTCTGATCTTTTTGAGACGGCGATAAATGATAAAGGCCGCGACAACAAAAGCAACGATGAAGATGAAGGCGATGACAAAATAACTAATGGCGATAATATAAAAGATTTGCTCAAGGGTCATAGATTAGGCTTTCTTTGGGGATTTGGTTTTGGTCTTGGCTTGGAAATCTTTTTTTATGCGGTCATAGTCAGCTAAAAGATAGTCGCGAAGGCGTTTGAGTTGGGCGCTGGGAAGTTGCTGTTGCTCTTGGGCAAAATTCATAGCTTGATCAACGGCTTTGGTGTATTTTCTTTTATCAATTTGAGTAAGCGAGCCTTTGAGGGTGGCAAGATTAACGGCCAGCTCACTTTTGACTGAGTTGAATGTGTCGGTAACTTCCTGAGTGTTTTTTTTGAAAATTTCTTTAACCCGTTGACGTTCCTGCGGATCCCGGAGAATCCGATCCAAGTCTTCAGCTTTGGTGGTAAGTTGGCGTTTGTGTTTTTGTTTGGTTTCTTCGGGTACGAAAAGACTGGCGATATAGCCGGCGGCTGCACCCATGGCGACGGCGAAAGTAAATTTAGACAATTTGTTGCTCATAAAGCTCCTTTTTTGGTGTTTGTATTCATGATAGCACAAGTAGGTAATTGAGAAGCCATAACTTAAGCTATTGTTTAGTACGATATATCGAAGAAATGAAAATCAATTGTGGTTACGGTAAGAAAAGAGTATGAATAAGTCGCGATACATATTGGACTCTTGAATAAATAAAGTATTCAGGAGG
>CAYLVF010000218.1:0-250 GCA_964387045.1 uncultured Melioribacter sp.
CCCGATGGTAACGGTTATTAAATATGCTGTTATCAATTTCTTAAGTAACGGCTGCAGTTGGTTCAAAGTGGTGATCATAATTTATCTTTTATCTCCGGCATAAGTAAAGCAAGTTTCTGAATTCCTTTACTAACAGAATTAACGGAAATTGTTGCACCGCTTATTGCACTAATCTCAGTTCCTACTTCGTAATTTGAGCTGCCGTTTTTACCTTTGAATTGTGAATTCCATATATCGCTTCCCACTTGTC
>CAYLVF010000218.1:260-672 GCA_964387045.1 uncultured Melioribacter sp.
TTGATGATTGAACTATTCACAATTTTCAACTCTTTATCAAAGACAACTAGAAATGTAATCGGTAGTGATTTACCTAACACATTATCAAGCACCGCAAAACCTTTAATTTCACCGGCTTGAGTAATTTTCCAGATAAAAAGTTCATCGGCAAAGAATTGCTGTTTGACTTTTCTCTCAATTTTATTTTTCTCGGATGAAGGTATTGAGAATTTTATCATCTCATACTTTACATCGCCGGGGAAAATATTTTCAATTGTTTTTTCGGTTGTGTTCCGGATATCATTGGCAATTATCACAAACGAAAAAATTTGAATAAGCAATATTTTTGTAAGTAGTTTTATAGTTGTCAAAACATGTACCCTACACCAAGATTAAACAAATCAACTTTGGCATCGTCAAGTTGACGGGTTCT
>CAYLVF010000218.1:682-4898 GCA_964387045.1 uncultured Melioribacter sp.
TACACCGTAATCGATTTTGAAAACAACTTCCTCCAATGGTTTGACAGACAATCCGATCATCCATTTAATGAAATGATATTGTTGATCCAAATTACCATCGACTCGTACTGTATTGGCAGTATTATAATTTGTATATCTTGCAAAAGGGATTATCTTCGTTCCAATTCCCAGCAAATGAGAGACGTTATAACCAAAATCAAAGTAATAACCGAAGGAAGTTTTTACCGGACCGTTATCATAACTAATATTTCCGATTTCAAAAGTTGCGTGTAAATTGTTTGCTATATATTGTGCATGTCCTTCAATTAAATTGAATGCATTATAAGTCGAATCTCCTTTTGCTTTGTTATATGTAAAGGATGCTCCGAACTTTAAGCCCGGAATTCCGAGATAATCTAATCTTCCGCTATATAAAAACTGCTCAGCATCAGCCATATAACCTTTTTGTCTTCCGCTTCTTATCCCGGATGAAGCACTAAATTTATCTGCATCCAAACCTTCCATCACACTTAATTTATAATCGAAACCATTAATATTTCCATAAACCGCGATTCCATTTCCGAACCATGTCGTTGGAATAATTCTGTTATGATATTCGGGACGTTCAACGCCGAAGAATAGTGGAGGTTCATGGTATTCATTGATTATTCCTATCGAAGGAAGAATTACGCCGGCTTGAAATCCTATCCAATCTGCGTGATGATAATTTACATAAGCTTGTTCAAGTTCCAACTCGCCATGCCCGTCTTGCACGAAATTATGCTCAAGTTCAACTTCGGCTTTCAATGACCATTTTTCAGTCCATGCATGAGAATAAAAAAGTACGAACCTGTGGAAATCCAAAGTTTTTTGTGATTGACCTCCTTCAGGTGTTGAAACGTTGTAATGCAATTCGCCATAACCGCCGATTGTAGTTTTGGGTGTGAAGAAATCAAAATCCTGTGCAAATACCGATGATACAAAAAGAATATATATAAAAAGTGTAACCGAGATTTTCATACATTTTTTTCCCTTAAAAGATTATTTGGTTAATAAAAGACTATTTTTATTTAGACCAAATATAAATAGTGGGGCGTAATAATCCAAACAATTTTGTCTTTTTATGTGATTATTTTTTTTAATCGAAAAAAGTAGTGTGTGTTGAGTCTTTTAGATGTGTTAGAATATGTTCAATGTGACGATGACTAGTTCTATTCTCCGATAAGGGAGGAAGGTTACCGAAATCAAAAAATGAAACTTCCGGAGTTTCAAAACTTGGTGTGGGTTTACCGTCTATAATTTTACAGAGATAAATAATTTTCACTGCATGAAATAATTCTAATTTACCTGAGTCCCGATTGGCATCATAAACACCGATTACTTTTATCGGTTCAACTTTGAAACCGGATTCTTCTTTTGTTTCTCTTACAGCAGCTTTTGACGGTACATCACCTACGTCTGCCCAGCCGCCTGGCAATGCCCATTTACCGTCACTAATTTCTTTTACAAGCAAAAGTTTATCTTCTTTAACAACCGCTGTTCTTACATCAAGTTTTGGAGTTGCATACCCTTTTTGGTTTAAAAATATTTCAAGGATTTCTTCCGACCTAAGATTTGAATGATGATCGATAATTTCTGAGGCTATATCTGCTAATTTTTTATTGCGTTCAATGTCGTATTGATTTTGAGCAAACTCTAACCCGGTTTGACTGATTGCTTGAATTCTTCTTGCCCATTCAAGCCATTTGATTTCTTTATTCATAAATATTATTCGGACTTCTTAAATTTCAGCGATTCTGAATTGATGCAATATCTTAAACCGGTCGGTTTCGGTCCATCTTCAAAAACGTGCCCAAGATGACCGCCGCATTTTGAACAAGTAACTTCTGTTCTTATCATACCTAAACTTTTATCTTTCTTAAACTCGACTGATTCTTTCCGAATCGGCTGCCAGTAACTTGGCCAACCGCTGCCGGAATCATATTTAGTTTCCGAACTGAATAATTCTTGACCGCATCCGCGGCATAGATAAATTCCCTCTTCTTTATGAAAATAATATTCACCAGTAAAAGCTCTTTCTGTTCCTTTTTCTCTTAGTATACGATATTGTTCAGGAGTAAGTTTATTACGCCAATATTCTTCAGGTTTTATAATTTTTTCCGTCATGATTTATTGTGTGATGTAATTTTCACTTAGTTATAAATTATTGCTTCGTCTATAATTTTCTGCTTCTTGTAAAGTATCAAAATAACCAATTCTAACTCTGTACCAGGTTCCCCTTCCCGGCAGTTCGACCCTCATTATAAAAGCGTTATGTCCTTCTGTCTTCATCTTTTCAACCAACGAATTTGCTTCGTTTTCTCTTCGCCAGGAGGAATGCTGAATAACATACTTTATCCCGTCACTCCAAATATTTCCCCGTATATTTGAATCTTGTGAATTATCATAAGACAAACCTTTCATTCGTGTCGACTCAGATGAAATCTTAACATTGCTTAAATCTATTCGATTTGACGGCGGGCTCGGTTTCATTTCTGCTTGAATTGAAGTTTCTAATGTAGTTCTTTTCGGAATAGCAGCTAATGAATCTCGTTTCTTTATCGTTCCAATATTTGATTCATCAATAAGAGCAATATTCTGTTCCGGTGAAAGAACAACGGGACCGGCTGGTTTTGCTATTGTATCATCTATTGATTTCTGTTCGGCTAAATTATTCTTAGGTCTATCTTTTGAGAATTCGGTATTAGCTAAGAATTCACTTTCTTCAACTTCTAATTTGCCTGTATTTTTATAAGTAACAGCTTTCTGAAAGAGAATTTCGATAGAGGAACCGGGTTGTACAGGAAGTTCAAAATTATCCTCACCACCCGTAATTCGAGGTGCTGTTGATTCACCGATTATCTTACCGCTTCTATCGTAATAAAGCGTGCCGATGACTGAATAACTATTTGTTATGCTGTTAAAGAGCAAGTTGCTCTTAATTTGATAAACTTCGTCAACAAAAGGTGTAACTCTTTGCGGATTACGAAATACAGTTAATCCCCATACCGAAAGTTGATTCTCATATTCTTTAATTACAGTAGTATCTAAATAGACAATTCTGTTTTCCAAATCTTGAATGATTACCCACTTCTTAGCCGGAGCTTGGGCAAATATTGCACCGGTAATAATCAAAATGAATATGATATTTTTTAGCATATTGTTTTTTCTTGATTAATAATTATAAATGTACTCAAAAAGTTCGATATGATAAAGTGGTATAATGTTCCGAACTAGTTATAACGAATAAACTTGCTTACCGCCTCGGCGCATAGTTCTCCGTCAATTGCAGCCGAAACGATACCGCCCGCATAACCGGCTCCCTCGCCGCTTGGGAATAAACCGCTTACCTGCAGATGCATTAATGAATCTTTATCTCTTGGAATTCTTATC
This sequence comes from uncultured Melioribacter sp., assembly GCA_964387045.1. Classification (GTDB taxonomy): domain Bacteria; phylum Bacteroidota; class Ignavibacteria; order Ignavibacteriales; family Melioribacteraceae; genus SURF-28. The sequence continues at coordinate 4,094 of CAYLVF010000218.1, forward strand.
GGCGAGCTTGTTCTTGTCTCGGCAGCTAATATCTGAGCTTCTTGAGTATAATAACCTTTCATTTTTTTATCGAATTGGAGCAAACTCTTTTGTAGTCTAACGGAAATATTTTTCGGGAAAATTTCATGTAAAGGAGAGCTGATAACACCGGGAATGTAAGAGGTTTTAGGTAAGCTTGCAGAAACTTTATTCTCGACAAAATCTGTAATTCTTTGAGCCGGTGCTCTTTGAGTTTTTCCCCCTGCATCAAATGCTAATTTTTCAATATATTTTTGATATTCCAGACCGGCAAAGATTCCGTAATCGCTGAAATCTTTCCAATCATTTTCGGTTATTGACACTACCAAACCGGAATTTGCAAACGGTGAATCTCTTCTTGATACCGACATACCATTTAATACCAACTCATCTTTATCCGTAGATGCCGGGATGATAATACCGCCGGGGCACATACAAAAAGAATAAACTCCTTTTTCATCAACTTGACATGTTAAATTATAACTTGATGCAGGCAGATTTATATGACGTATTTTCATTTTATATTGAATTGAATCTATGAGCTGCTGCGGATGTTCGATTCTAACTCCCATTGCATATGGTTTTGCTTCAAGTAATAAACTCTTTTTATGCAACAAATAATAAATATCTCTTGACGAATGACCGGTTGCAATAATAACCGAATCAGCATAATGTTCCATTTTATAATTGACTACAACACCTTTAACTTGATTATTTTCAATAATAAAATCTGTAACACGTGAATTGAAGTTAATCTCTCCGCCGTTATTAATTATTGTTTCACGAA
>CAYLVF010000219.1:0-4894 GCA_964387045.1 uncultured Melioribacter sp.
CATAAAATTTTTCAACTTGTTCAAGATTTGCTTTAGATACATCAACAGCTTCCTTTGCCGCAATAGAAATCGAGTTAGCAAGTATTACTCCGTAATATGCCTGAAGTGCAGAATAAACAGTTTCTTCTTCTTTACCTTTTAATTCTTCGGCTAAAGATTTTTTCATTTCTTTTTGAATGTTGTAATTAAAAAGTCTTGAACCCCCCATAAATATCGGTAGAGTAAGATTCAAAGCATGCTGGTATGAATAATTAGTTCCGACAACAAATCGCTGTCCCATAAAAATGAAAACAGGCAGTTCAAGATTTTTGGTAAACATTCCTTGATAACCGACCGATGGAAGAAAATTACTTAAAGCTTTCCATGTTTCAAGATTTTGTGCTTCATAATCGAGAAGTGCAGTTTTAAGCATCAAGTTTTCATTCAGCGAACGATCAATAACATCATCCCATTGAAGATATATCACATTCTTCTGTTGTGCTGAAAGGGGAGCGGTGCATATCAAAATAAAGAAGATTGTTTTTGTGATTATTCTAATCATTTATTTCTCCGCAATTACTTTTCGATAAACAAATCTTTTTTCCACATAACGAAAAGATTGTCCAACTTTTTGTTTATATCTTTCTTATTAAATCCGAATAAAATGTTTTGTAAAGCCACAAATGCAACCGAGCCGATAATTATATTTGCAAGAGAATCAATATCGGAATCTTTAGGTACGTAACCGATATCTTGACCATACTTGAGATATTTCTTAAAGAGTTTCATTTCATTCCCGGCTCGCTCAGTCTTTCTCTTAACTAATTCATCCGGGATTGTCATTGTATTCAGAAAAGCAGAAAACTGAGCAAACGGTCTGTATCTTTTAAGAAAGACTTTATAGATTTTTATTACAGCATAGATGTTCTCAAAAAAATCATTTTCTTCTTTGAAATATTTCTGTTTTAGTTCATCACCAATACGAAATGTTTCTTCAATAAGTTCCTTTAAGAGTGATTCTTTATCTTTGAAATAATAGTAAAGCACAGGTTTTGTGATTCCGGCAGCATCACAAATCTCTCTAACCGAAACGGAATCATACCCCGATTTTGAAAATAACTCAGCCGCTGTCAAAAATATTTTTTCTTTTGTATTCATCATCCTTTCGAAAATTTTCAAATTAATATTCAATTGGACGAATGTGTCCGAGAATCGTTCCCTAAAATCAGAAAAAATTTACCGAACGGTAAGTAGTATTTTAATTTTTTTTGTGTCTACAAAAAGATTATCGAAAATAATATTCTTAATCCGGATAAAATAATATGGTTATCACTATTCAAAAAAATAGAACATGTCCCAAATAATTTTTATATTTTCTTTAAGTCAAATGAAATTAGTCGATGGAGTAAAAATGAAACATACATTTATTTTATTCTTATTATTATCAGTAATATCCGCACAGGTTTCTTCAAAAAAAATTATTGACCTAACTTATTCATTCGATGAAAACACAATCTTCTGGCCGACAGAAGATGGCTTTAAATTGCATAAAGGTTTTCACGGGATGACGGAAAAAGGTTATTACTATTCCTCAAACGGATTTACGACTGCAGAGCATGGAGGCACTCATCTCGATGCCCCCATTCATTTTTATGAAGGAAGATATAGTGCAGATGAAATTCCATTGGAAAAGTTTATCGGAGGAGCAATTGTAATTGATGCATCAGCAGAATGCGAAAACAACCGGGATTATTTATTCGGTATTAAGGATTTTGAAAAATGGGAAGCCGAGCATGGCAGAATTCCCGATGAATCAATCGTTCTGCTAAAAAGCGGTTACGGTAAATATTGGCCCAATAGAGAAAAATATATGGGGACCGCTGAACGAGGGGCAGAAGCGGTTGCTAAACTGCACTTCCCGGGGTTAAGCGAAGAAGGTGCTAAATGGTTAGTACAAGAAAGAAAGATTAAGTTAGTCGGAATCGATACACCAAGCATTGATTACGGACAATCAAAATACTTTAAAGCACACGTCGTTTTATGCGAAGCTAATACTCCAATATTAGAAAATGTGGCAAATCTTGATTTACTACCGGCAAAAGGATTCGAAGTAATTGCATTACCAATGAAAATTAAAGGGGGAAGCGGCGGACCCACTAGAATTATTGCTCTGATTGAAGGGTACTAACTTACCTTACGCATGAACCTGGAAGGTCACTTGTATTTGACCTTCCAGGTTGCTTTAATAGCCCAAATTGTTCTACATTAAAAATTCGAAAACATGTAACTCTGAGGGTGACCAAAAGTTGTGATTATTATTATAGAAGACACGAATTACACGAATTTTCACAAATTATTTAATTATCCAAAGGACTCATTCGAGAATAATTACTTTTGCTATTAGTCACCCTCCGTAAGATGAGTTACTAAATCTAATTCAAGTATATTGGGTGGGATTTCATAAGGTCGGTGTTGGACTTGTTTATCCACAAAATTTTTAAGAATCGAATCCTTTTGATCGGATTCTGAAATGAAACGATTTTCTAGATGGGTCCTTTTCAAATATCCATGCCCCACAATTAGGGACTATTAATCCAAAATTATAGCTTTTCTTACAAAAGGATGTATTTTTAACACAATTAATCTTGACTTTTTTTTCCAGATTAGATAGTTTAGTAACTCGAAAAAGAATTCAAAGGAGAATTAATGTCCGAAACAAAAATTAGAGTAGAAGACTTTGGTAGTGAAGAACAAGCCAAAACTATTGAAGAGCTTACGAAATCAGAATATAAATGGGGATGGACGACTGACATAGAGACAGATACCGCACCGAAAGGATTGAATGAAGATGCAATAAAGTTTATCTCTGAGAAGAAACAAGAACCAGAATGGATGCTAGAGTGGCGGCTTAAAGCTTACCGAAATTTTCTAAAAATGAAAGAGCCACATTGGCTGAATGCAAAATATCCTCCGCTTGATCTTCAAAATATAAGTTACTATTCGGCACCAACGAAAAAACCAAATCTAAATAGTCTTGATGAAGCCGATCCGGAATTAATAGAAACTTTTGCCAAATTGGGCATTCCCTTAGACGAACAAAAAAGATTAGCCGGTGTTGCTGTTGATGCAGTGTTTGATTCCGTTTCAGTGGCAACTACATTTCGAGGAGTTCTTGCCGAACAAGGAATTATATTCTGTTCAATTTCGGAAGCAATCAGAGAACATTCCGATTTGATAAAAAAATATCTTGGCTCCGTTGTACCTCAAGGCGATAATTATTTTGCAGCACTAAACTCGGCAGTATTCACCGATGGTTCATTCGTTTATATTCCTAAAGGTGTAAGATGCCCGATGGAATTATCGACTTATTTTAGAATAAATGCTCAGGAAACCGGGCAATTTGAAAGAACTTTAATAATAGCCGATGAAGGAAGTTATGTTAGTTATCTTGAAGGCTGTACTGCTCCTATGAGAGATGAAAATCAGCTTCACGCTGCAGTTGTTGAATTGATTGCTCTTGATGATGCCGAAATAAAATATTCAACTGTTCAGAATTGGTATCCGGGAAGTAAAGATGGTAAAGGCGGTATTTATAACTTCGTGACAAAACGTGGTGCCTGCAGAGGTAAAAATTCAAAAATTAGTTGGACACAAGTTGAAACCGGTTCTGCAATTACCTGGAAATATCCAAGCTGCATTTTACAAGGTGATAACTCTGTCGGTGAATTTTATTCAATCGCTGTTACAAATAATCATCAACAGGCTGATACCGGTACAAAGATGATTCATCTCGGGAAGAATACGAAGAGTACAATTATCTCAAAAGGAATTTCAGCCGGTAAAAGTCAAAACACTTACAGAGGATTAGTGAAGATTGGTAAAAATGCTGAGAACGCAAGAAACTTTTCACAATGTGATTCTATGTTGATGAGTGATAAATGTGGTGCTCATACATTCCCTTATATCGAAGTTGATAATAAAACCGCACAAGTTGAGCACGAAGCAACCACATCAAAAGTTGGCGAAGATCAAATCTTTTATCTGAATCAAAGAGGAATTGGTGAAGAAGATGCAATTAATCTTATTGTAAACGGATTCTGTAAAGAAGTATTTAATGAACTGCCGATGGAATTCGCGGTTGAAGCTCAAAAGCTTCTCGCAATTTCTCTTGAGGGTAGTGTCGGATAATTTATTAAATGCTATTAGCACGATTAGTGATTAAGTTTTACTCTTACTCATAATCTTAATCCTAATCATAATCTTAAAACAAATTTAGAATGAAAAAGAAATAAAAAGGAAAATCAAAAAATGATAAAAATCAAAAATTTGCACGCATCGGTTGAAGGGAAAGAGATTCTTAAAGGAATCGATTTGGAAATAAATGCCGGCGAAGTTCATGCTATAATGGGTCCAAACGGTTCCGGTAAAAGTACATTAGCTAATGTTCTCGCAGGGCATGAAGGATTTGAAGTAACCGAAGGTGAAGTAATTTATGAAGGAAAAGAATTACTTGAAATGGCTCCCGAAGAAAGAGCACGAGAAGGTGTCTTTCTAGCTTTTCAGTACCCAATTGAGATCCCCGGTATAAGCAATGCAACTTTTCTCAAAACAGCTATAAATGAAATTAGAAAAGCTCACGACAAGGAAGAAATTTCCGCAAAAGAATTTCTTGAAAGAACAAGAAAATATGCAAAGTTATTAAATATGCCGGATAATCTAATCAGCCGTTCTGTTAACTCCGGTTTTTCAGGCGGTGAGAAAAAGAAAAATGAAATTTTCCAAATGTTGATGCTCAATCCTAAACTTGCATTGTTAGATGAAACAGATTCCGGATTGGATATCGATGCACTAAAAATTGTTGCCGAAGGTGTTAATCATTTCCGTTCAAAAGATAATGAAGAACTACAAGTAACTC
>CAYLVF010000220.1:0-4893 GCA_964387045.1 uncultured Melioribacter sp.
CATCTTCAGAATAAATGTAAGGAGTAATTTGTAAAATTGTACCGGTTGGAACAAAAACATCAATAACATTACCGGCAAAATCCCGCTGCTTGATAGAAATATCCTGACCTATTTGAATTTTACCAACATTAGCATCTCTCACGGTAATAGATGGACGGGCAATTATTTCACCAAGGTTTTCTTCTTCAAAAAATTTGAAGATACCTTCGGCAGTTCCTTCAAATTCACCCATAGTGTATTCGGAACTAGCACTAATATTAAAATCAGGCGGTGATTGCTGTTCGGTAGAACCGCCGCTTGCATCCCCGGACTGGCTATCGAGGAAAGATTTAAAATTTGAACCGATGTTTAACCCGCTGCGTGAAAGTAAAAATTGCCAGTTAATTCCTCGTGAGCGCATTTCGGTTATGTTAGCTTCAAAAAATATTGCCGATATTTTTACTTCCCTCGAATCAACTGCGGCATAGGTTTGAGCAGATCTTTCAACTTTTGTATCATCTTTCTTCTTAACAATATATACTTCCGGTTTCTCTTCATAGATTAAATTATTGTACTGAACAATTATCTTGAAAGCTTGTAAGTATTGCATGTTCTCGATTTTAATACCAATAGGTTGATTAAACCCGGCAGTAGAAACAATTCTCTGTCCGGTAAATTTTTCACTCAATTTGCTTATGACATCAATAGCTTGTTCAAACGGAATTTCAGCCGAGAGTGTAACAAGTTCTTCCGGGTTTTTGTAACCGCTCAGCATTTTTTCCAGGTCTCTCTGTCCAAAAATCGGAGCAGCACACGATATCAATAGAAATAATAAAACTATCTTTTTCATTTTATTTACTCACGTTTTTTTTCAACCAAACTTAATTTCAATTTCTCTATTATACCCCCTTTATTCAGTATGAAATTAACTGCACTATTTTGATGGTCTATGTCGGTTAAGTAACCTAGATAAACTTCATCTCCTTCCCAAAGCAGATAAGTATTTCCTTTGCTATCTACAAGAAAAGCACCTTCGGGTAAAAGAGCTAAAAGCTGTGCAGTTTGAACATCAAGAAGATTATTGGTGTTAGGCGGTATTTCGTTTCTTATTAAAGGATAAAACACATCATATAACGGGTTGGCTGTTAATCTGTTCTCTTTAATTGTTGAAGAGGCGAAACGGTCGTTATCGGAAAAATAAACTGCGGCATCCATTTTGAACGAAACTAGGTAATGGGGAAATCCATCTTCATCAACTTTAACAAAATTTGAGATTGCTACGTTTGAAACTTTTTTCAATTCTTTACTTTGTTCAATTGCATAAATCAATTTGTAGAGATCATTAAATGTTGCCGTGCCGTTTAATGTATATAAGAATTTTTTGAAATGCTGCTCGCTCTCCAGCGTTTTATATTCAATATTAACGAAGGAGTGCGGTGAGAAATAAAAACTAACCGTGTTTACAAAATCATAAAATTTTGATTGACGAAGAACTACCGGTACATTGTATTTTCGGAGTGATAATATTGAATCTAGTTCGTTAGCTCTTGCCTGCAATGTTAATAACTGGCTAATTAAATCATCCGTATCGTAAGCCGTCAAGTTAATTTCTTTTAGTTTGTTTTCTCTATCGCTGATTTTTCCTTCAAGATAGAAGAAGGTATATATTCCACCAATAAGAACAATTATAAAGAGAATAATCCCAAGTAATATGGCATTTTTTGTTTTACGGTCCATTTACACCGCCGAATTGTGAAGGAACCCTTCTCGCATCATCAAGCCGCAAAATTATATTGAAAGAGAAAGCGTTACTTTCCCGCAGAGGTTCAAAAGTAATATTCTCTAAAATCGAGCTAGTATAGTAATCGGCAAACTCTGTCAATACACTCCGCGAAAGCGAGTAGCCGTTAATTCTTAATTGGTTGGGTGCGTAATTCTGGATATTCGTAATCCAAAAACTTCTTCGCCGTTCAACAAAGTCGGCTATCCGATCCAAGGTTTCTCCCCAAATTTCGGTACCCACCGTTGCTGAATCGAGAATAGCTTTAGTTACATCAAATCCGGCAATCTTGTTCGACAACGGGTAAATTTGATCCATTAGTGCCTGGTTTTCTTGTTGAAGTTTTGTCAACCTTTGTACTTCAACATCAAGCTCGGTTATTTCCTTGTTTTTTTCTAGAATTAAATAAGTAAAAAGAAAAGTTGCGAGAAAAATAAGGGGCAAAATCGCATAACTCACAAGACCGAACTGCAGAATTTTTTGTGTCTCAATAATAAAACGGGGGAGAATATTAATTCCTTTATGCTTCTTATTTTGTTCGTCAAAAAAATCTGCCGCTACAGAAAGAGGAATTGCATAATCAGGAAGTTTTTGCTTGATCTCGGTAGAAAGTAACGATGTATTAAAATTCTTAAACTCAAGTTCGGTTACATTTGCTTCCGGGAATGTTCCGTAAAAAGAAAGTGTTAAGTTTTCGGATCTGTCTTCACCGCAAAGTATTACGTTATCAAGCTGTGGTATGCCTCCGTTTTCCATCTCTAAAAGTATTTTCGAGAAGTAAACGTCATATGTACTTAAATTCTTTGTTCCAATATCTAATGTAGACCCAATGTGTTTAAGTTTATTCCCTGAAAGAAAGATAAGTTTGCTGTATTCTTTACCGGTATAAATTATCAACGTGTAATCTTCGGGGAAAAATTTTACGGTATTAGCAACGTAATAAGCTAAAGATAAATCTGCGCTTTTAATTGTTTGTATCTTGTAATGTCTCTTCTTATGATAAGCTGCAATTTGTGAAAGAATGTCCATACACGGAACAGTATTTTCTAAAAATGCGGCAAGTAAAGATTTATCGTTATAAGGAATGTAATCAATCAAATCGGGTGCAACATAAATATTCTTTGATTGCTCAATGTCTGTTGTGATTGCAATAATTTGTTTGTGTTTATCTTTTTCTTTTGGACCATCATAAATATGGTAATTCATAGAGGGTTCGGTGCCGATGAGCACAAACTTAGCGGAACTAAGATTTATACCTTCTAACCCGGCAGCAATATTTCCAATTTCCGTATTAGATAAACCTCTTCCTTCACCATCAGAACTTCCGCCATCATCAAACTTAAATTCTTCGGAAACACCTTCCATACTGAATTCTTCAAATTTTTCTTCAGAAGGAAGCGAATCAGCTCTTGCCGAACCTGAAATCAAAGAAACTGCCCTTAATATTCGAACACCGTCTTTATCGTTGACGGCAGCAACTATTTTAGTGTCGGATCCTTCACAATATAAAAAGATGTACGGTCTCATCTATTAAACTGCCCTCATTAGCTGCAGCATCCTGGTTTTATTGTTAGAATAAGCAATAGCATTATCCTTAGAAATTCGCCTTTCCTTAAATAACCTAAGCAAATCTTGTTCCATAGTAACCATCCCTTGTGGGGCACCTTGGTTAATCATACCGTAAATTTCACCGGTATTATTGTTTTTTATAGCCGCTTTTACACTTGGAGTTACTACCAGAACCTCTTTTGCCATCACACGTTTACCATCCAAAGTAGGAATTAGTTTTTGAGACACAACGGAAACTAATACATCTGCCAATCTATTGCGAACTCTTTCTTGTTCAGCAGGATCGACTTCGGCAATAATTCTATCTAAAGATTCAACCGCAGACGAGGTATGCAGGGTTGAAAACACTTTATGACCGGTATCTGTTACTTCCAGCGCAGCCATTATTGTTTCAGGATCTCTCATTTCGCCAATTACAATTATATCGGGATCTTGGCGCAGCGCTTGAATTACACCCTCTTTGAAGCTAAGTACATCTCTTCCAACTTCCCGATGACGAATAATGCAGGCATTCGATTTATGAACATACTCAACGGGCGAAGCAATAATAACAACATGTGCAGGATCAAAACGATTATGGTAATCAATAATAGAATCGAGCGTTGTTGATTTTCCCGATCCGGTTATACCGGTTACTAGTGAAAGCCCGAACTTCATAAAATTATGGCTCATTACTTTAACAGCGTAGGGGTGAAAATCGAGTGAATCAAGCGACCGAATAGTGACAGAAATTGAACGCATATTTAACGCTAATGCATCGAGATCAAAATATGCATCAGCTCTAAATCGAAGATTTTTTCCTAGTTTGGTATGATAGAATGTATAGCTGAAATCCAGATTTCTTTCTTTCGACAATACTTCTCTTTGGTTTTTGTTAATAAGACTTGCAATCAGCATCGATGCTTCATCAGGAGTTAACTTTGGTATTTGTTCAATGCGTTTTTTATCACCAAAAATTCTAAACCAAACAAAACCGCTAGAACCTGCCCCGCCAATTTCGACATCGGAAGCCTCACGATCTACCATAATTGACAGTATTGCGTTAACATATTTTATCAGTTTAAGTCTGTCTTCATCTGATAAGGAGTCAATTTTTTCGATGATGTATGCCGTTCTTTCGGCACCAAGCACCGACTGGGGAATTGATTGAGTAAATGTTGCTAATATTTGACGAGCATCTTCCAAAGTATTAATCCTCCGATGTTGCTGCAATTACTTCTTGAATAGAAGTTAATCCAATTCTTACTTTTTCAAAACCGGATTCTCTTAGATTTTTTGAACCGTCTTTCTTCGATTGCATTCTTACTTTTTCTTCGTCAACTTCTTCCCCTGATCTTACAATAATTTCACGTAATTCTTTTGTAAAGTAGAGTGCTTCATGAATTGCCATTCTACCTTTATATCCGGTGTTATTGCACTTAGGACAACCGACCGCTTCGTAAACCTCGGCATCTTTCCATTCTTCCATTCTTAAACCTGCGGATTCAATTATCTTCTCATCAATTTGAGTTACTCTTTTTTTACAATCGTTGCAAAGTTTTCTTATAAGTCTCTGAGCAACAATA
>CAYLVF010000221.1:0-566 GCA_964387045.1 uncultured Melioribacter sp.
ATTAAAAAACCCGATTAACACAATCGGGTTTTTCTTTTTTTATCAATCCAGCCCTAACTTACAATCTATTTTTTATACTTCAACTCATACAAATCCAATCTTCTGTCATTCCAATTGAGGGTTGTTCCGTTTGTTCGGGCACGTTTTAGTTCTTCAATATCAACATCATGAATTACTACTGTTTCAACATTAGGAGTACATTCGGCTGCAATTCCATCCCTCGCAAATGTAAAATCCGATGGTGTATAAATACCTGATTGTGCATATTGAATATCCATATTCTCTACTTGAGGCAGATTGCCAACTGTTCCGGCTAATGCCACATAAATTTGATTTTCAATACAACGTGCTTGCGCACAATACCGAACTCTTAAATATCCTTTCCGCTCATCCGTACAGAACGGGACGAATATAATTTGTGCACCTTGTTCTGCTACAATTCTTGCAATTTCAGGGAACTCTATATCATAACAAATATTTATTGCAACTTTTCCCGCATCAGTATCGAAGACTTCAATTTTGTTGCCGTGTTCAACACCCCACCATCTTCTTTCATTCGGAGTGAT
>CAYLVF010000221.1:576-4892 GCA_964387045.1 uncultured Melioribacter sp.
GTTTATCAATTTTACCGTTCCGATGAAACAAAAATGAAACATTAAATAAGCGGTCATCTTCTTTTATAAAATGAGAACCTCCAATAATGTTAATGTTGTATCGAATTGCCAGGTTTGAAAACATTTCCAAATATTGATCGGTGTAGTTGGCTAGTTCGCGTGCGGCAATTCCGGGGCGTTTATTTTCAATAAAAGAAAGTAGTTGTGTTGTAAGTAATTCCGGAAATAAAACAAAATCACTCTTGTAACCGGAAGCAACATCAACAAAATATTCGCATTGACCCGCAAATTCGGAAAAATCTTTAATCTTTCTCATTCTATATTGAACAACGCAGATTCTTACCGGTCTTCCTATCTCCCATTTTTTTGATGGATGCGGCTGATAAGAAATGTTTGTCCATTCAAGTAAAGTAGCGTATCCACTTGATTCCTGATCTGCGATCAAATAATCAGTTATAATTCTTTTAATTACGAAACCATTGGAAAGCTGAGTTGTGAGTACCGGATCATAAATAGCTTTATGGGTTACTTTTTCTATAAATTTTTCTACGGTTAATTTGTCTTTGAATTTATCATAACTCGGGATTCTACCGGCTACGACAATTCTCATCAAATTCATTTCGCGTGCAAGTTTTTTCCGTGCGTCATATAATCTTCTTGCCAACTTCATACCTCTAAATTCGGGATCGACCATAATCTCTATGCCGTAAAGTGTATCACCTTCGGGATTATGATTTGCAATAAAACCTGAGCCTGTAATATTTTGGTAGGAATGATCATCGCCATAAATATCAAAATCGACTATAAGGCTTGACGATGATGCGATTATTTTATTCTGATACTCAACACATATCTGTCCCTTCGGAAAAATTTTGATCTGACTTTTAAATTGTTCATCAGTCCAAGTTTTCATTCCCGGGAAGCATTTCAACTGTAATTCTCTAACTTGCCCGTAATCTTTTTGCTTAAGTTGTCTTACTTTTATGCTTTTCTGTATTTGAGCAAATTTTTTTTCATCCATAAAATCTTCCTTTTCAATCTTTATGTTTGTTACGATAGAATTTAACAAAAAGAATGATAAAGAAAAATTTATGATTTATTTACCAAGTATCTTTTAATTTTTTGAGTAGTTGTTTTTTCGAACTCATTATCTCTTATATAAAATTTTCTTATTTGTTTATAAGCTGCAAGCTGTTTATTAGTCTTTGCAATTTCTTCAGCAATAATTTTGTTGATCAACTCATCGTTTATATCGATACCTTCTCTTTCGGCAACCTCAATAAATGCCTCCGCATCAACAACAATTTGAACGGCAATAATTTCGTCCTGTTTCGGATCTTTTTCACCGTAAACCATGCATTCAAGAATATACGGACTGCGATTTAGTACGTCTTCAATTTCTTCAGGGAAAACATTCTTACCGCTTTTAGAGATAATTACATTTTTCTTTCTTCCGGCAATATGCAGGAATCCATCTTCGTCAACATAACCCTGGTCACCGGTTTTGAACCATCCGTTTTGAAAAACTTCATCGGTTAGTTTCTCATTCTTATAATAACCGGTCATTATGTTTGGACCTTTAGCCCAAATTTCACCGATACCATCTTCATCAGGCTCGTTAATTTTTATTTCGACTCTTGGAAGAGGAACACCGGCGGCATCATCCTTAAAATAATCTAGTCTATTCAATGCCAGTATAGGTGAAGTTTCTGTTAAACCGTAACCCTGAATAAATGTGAATCCCAATTCGCGTAAACCTTTAGCAACAAGGGGATCAGGAGCTGCACCACCGGCTATAAATATTCTAACCACACCACCGAATTTTGCGTGCAATTCTTTAAATATTTTTTGTTTCATACCTTTTATTCCGGCTGACTGCAGTAAAGTAGTTATTTTCATCAATGGCGGAACAACTTTGGATTTAACTTTATCTTCACTTATGGTTTTCATTATTCGCTTGAACATTTTGTCGAATAGCAGCGGTACACCTAAAAGAATAGTTGCTTTTACTTTTTGAATATCATCGACAACGGTCTTTAAGGATCTCGCATAGTGTACCGAAGCTCCGCAATAAAGTGGGCATAACATTCCGCATGTACATTCATAGGTATGATGCATCGGCAGAACGGATAGGAATCTATCCTTCTCATCAATAATAACCATACTAACCATGTCAACCAAATTAGCGGCGAGATTTCCTTGTGTTAACATTACACCTTTTGCTCTGCCTAGCGATCCGGATGTAAAGATAATTTCGGCTAAATCATTAGGATTAATTTTGGGTAATGATTTTTTATCCGGCAATTCGGTTTTACCGATAAGGTTAACCATTTGTAAAAACTCGGGGTCTTCTTTTGTTTCGTCCATACAGATGAAATGTTTAACTTTTTTTAACGAGGCATGACTTCCCGAAAAAGTTGAAGAGTACGATTCGGAAAATATAATCGCTTCCGCATCCGATTCGTGAACAATATTAAAAATTTCATTTGTGGTAAGATTCTTATCGATAGGTACAACTACATAATTGAAACACATACACGTCAAAAAACTCATTGCCCACTGAACACGATTTTCGCCTATTACTGCGATGTGAGCTCTTTCTTGTAATCCAAGATTCTTTAACGCTACTCCAAACTTCAAAACATTGTTCAGCAATTCTACGAATGTAACTGATTTGATCGGAGTGGGATTCAAATCTTCCAATGCAATTTTGTGAGAGTATTTCTCAGCACTTTCAATTAACATTTGCTGGATAGTATTAATCTGCGGGACATCATAAAGTTTGAGATTTTTTTTCATGGCGTTATCTATTTTTATTGTTGGATGTGATTATCGGGTTTATCCACATATCAGTTTAAACAAAAAAAGGGATAGTTAAAACAAACTATCCCTTTTGACATAGAACTAATTGCTTTTTGCTATTTTTTCCAGAATACCGGAAAGTAATTTATAAAATTTTCCAACATCCTTAATGTTTACCTTTTCATCGGGTGAGTGTGCGCCTTGAATTGTTGGACCGAAAGAGACCATATCCAAACCGGGATACTTATCTGCGAGAATACCGCATTCCAAACCGGCGTGAATTGCTTTAATTTCCGGTTCCTTTCCATACTGTTCTTTAAATACTTCTTTACTAAGTTTTAGAATTTTGGAATTGAGATTTGGCTGCCAACCGGGATAACTGTCCGCATCTTCTATTTTATCAATTTCAGCGAGCACAAAAGCTGCTTTGACCATTTTAGAAATATTTGTTTTAGCCGAATCAACTGAACTTCTTTGGCTTGTTCCAACTCTCAATTTATCTTCTTGTGTAAATATGGTTGCTAAGTTGGTTGATGTTTCAACAAGATCAGGTATGTCGGGACTCATTGCCATGATTCCATGTGGAAGCGCGTGTAAAAGATTTATAACTTTATCAGAGAAATCTTTTGCAAATACTTTTTCATGCTTTGTTTCTTTTTTTGTTAAAGATACTTTTAATCCACCGTCATTAACTTTGAATTCTAGCAGAGCTTCTTTTACAAAACTATCGGCTATATTTTTAATTTTTGATTCATCCTCTTCATTAATAAAAATAATTGCTTCTGCTTCACGCGGAATTGCATTTCGTTTGGAACCGCCGTTTATCTCTGCAATTCTATAATCAATATCCGAAAATTTAAGAAGCAAACGAGCAAATAATTTAATTGCATTTGCTCTGCCGTTTGCGATATCAAGTCCTGAGTGACCGCCTTTTAATCCGTCAAGCATCAATTCATACGATTTATAATTTTTAGGAATATCATCCCAAACAATATTAAAAATACCAACGGTATCCTGTCCACCGGAACAACCAACATAAAAAGCTCCATCTTCTTCCGAATCAAGATTCAATAATGTTTTCCCTTCGAGAAGATTTTTACCTAAGTTATTTGCTCCGGTTAAACCGGTTTCTTCATCAACAGTACAAAGTAGTTCAAGTGGACCGTGAGTAACTGATTCATCGGTTACTAAAGCTAAACCGGCTGCAACACCAATACCGTTATCAGCGCCAAGCGTTGTACCTTCTGCTGCTATCCAATCTCCGTCTTTAACAAGTTTAATCGGATCGTTATCGAAGTCATGTTTTGTACCTTTATTTTTTTCGCATACCATATCGACATGACCTTGCACTACAACTGTCGGGGCATTTTCATAACCTTTAGTAGCCGGAACTTTCATCACTATATTATGAATATCATCTTCTTTCATTTCAAGATTATGTTCCTTTGCAAACTTTCTTAAATAATCTAAAATCTTTTCTTCTTTTTTTGATGGTCTTGGGATTTGACTTATTT
>CAYLVF010000222.1:0-4888 GCA_964387045.1 uncultured Melioribacter sp.
TGTGGGCTTTACATTTGTTGGTGTTGGAAAAGGTGATTATCTCAAACGTGGTTTGGGTAATTATGAGTTCGTGGGTGTTGGAGAAGGAAATTATCTTCCGATTATTTACTTACCTCTTCCTTCATCGGTTCAGCTTGCAAATTTTGTTGTCGAGGGAAGTCCGTTAAAAAATCTAAGTATTAAATTAGAACTCGCCGGAAGTAATTGGGATAGAAATACTTTTTCTTCAATTGATGACAGTGACAATTTCGGTTATGCAAGAAATATCCAGGTAACTCTCAAACCATCCAATGTTGCAATAGGTAATATGGGTTTCGGTAAGATCGGACTTTCTTACAAAGACAGGTATATTCAAGAAAAATTTACCGCAATTGATAGAGTTGATGCGGTTGAATTTAATCGGCATTATAATATTACAGATCTTCAAAAATATAACGAAGAATTACGAGAAATAGGTGTTACTTTACTTCCGGTTGATAACTTAAATATTTTTTCACAATACGGAATGCTGAAGCGGGGTGAAGAATTTTCATCCGAGAGATTATTGAGTAGAGTAAAATTAACAAACCCGGAGTCCTTCAATTTAACTTACAATCTTGATTACGTTAGTTCATCATCACGGGGGTTTTCAACCAAATGGACTAAGCAGGATGGTAATACGTTTTATAAATATGGAGTCATTAAACCCGGGCTCAAATTTATACACGAAAACAGAGAGGATTATGATTCCCGCGATTCACTTCTTACAAGCAGTTTAAGATACTTAGAATACACACCTTACTTTGAATTAATAAACTGGAGCGGTTTTAATTTACTTTCGGAGTATTCTGTTAGAGAAGAATTATTCCCCTTGAATGGAACTTTGCAAAAGCAGTCTGATGTTAATACTAGCAATTTTAGATTTTCATACAGCGGTTTGCGTGAGTTTAATACATCATTGAGTTTTACACTTCGCAATAAAAAGTTTACCGAGGATTTTAAGAATCTTGGTTATCTTGATTCCGAAACAATTCTAATTCGCTCGCAGTCACGGTTTAATTTATTCGATAGATTCTTAGACGGTGATTTATTTTACGAAGTATCAACACAAAAAAGTGCAAGGCAGGAAAAAGTATTTGTAAAAGTTGAGAAGGGAAATGGTAATTATATTTATTTAGGTGATCTGAACAACAACGGTATAAAAGATGAAAATGAATTTGAACCGGCAATTTTTGACGGTGAATATATTTTAGTTACAGTTCCGACCGATGAATTATTTCCTGTTATTGACCTGAAAACAAGTACAAGATGGAAAGCCGATTTTGCAAGAATATTAAACGGGAATTCTTTCATTGAAACAATATTGAAACCGGTTTCAACGGAAACATTTTGGCGAATTGAAGAGAACAGCAAAGAAACCGATACCAAGAAAATTTACCTTCTTAATTTCTCCAGTTTCTTGAATGATTCAACTACTATCCGTGGTTCGAATCTTTTTCAACAGGATCTATTCTTATTCAAAAACAGAAATGATCTTTCATTTAGATTTCGTTTTACTCAAAGAAAAAATCTGAACCAATTTGCCGGTGGTACCGAGCGAGGTTTATTTAAAGAACGCAGTATCCGTGTTCGTTTTCAAATGGTTGAAGAGATAAGTAATCAAACCGAATATAAAAATATAATTGATAACAACGCTGCGCCGGTTACTTCAAATAGATCACGGATGGTTACTATTAATGATTTATCGAGTGATTTTTCATATCGACCACAACGCAATTTAGAATTCGGATTTGTAATTCGAGTTGCAGAGAACCGAGATGATTTTCCTGAAGAACCGACAATCATAAATGAAAATGCTCAGACACTACGAATGAATATGAATTTCAGCGGAAAAGGAAGACTCAGAGTAGAAGTTGAAAGAAATGAATTAGTTGCAAACAATACAACAAATCCGATCCCGTTCGAAATTACTAGAGGAAGATTAATTGGTAAGAATTATTTCTGGCGTGTTAGTTTTGATTACAGGATTGCAGGTAACTTGCAGACAACATTAAGCTACGACGGAAGGCTGCAAGGTGCAGGTAAAGTTGTTCATACAATGCGAGCAGAAGCAAGAGCTTATTTTTAATCCAACCGGATATTATTTTTCTTCAATAAGTTTGGATACTACTTACCTTTTTATGATTTTTGTTTGTACAAAGTTTACTTATATGAAGTTAACATCCTTCTTAATCGAAGCACATATATTTCGACAATCAATAAGCGGTGAAATTGAATTCCTTCTTCTTAAACGGGCAGAAAACGAAAAATATCCCGGTATTTGGCAAATGGTAACCGGTTCAATAAAAAAAAGAGAAAAGGCTTTTCAGACTGCTTTGAGAGAAATTAAAGAAGAGACCGGTCTTATGCCTAAAAAATTATGGGTTGTTCCAAATGTAAATTCGTTTTACGAGCCTGTTAATGATTATCTATGCATGGTACCGGTGTTCGCTGCCTTGGTTGAAAATAATTCCAATGTAAATGTATCAACTGAACATACCGAATATAAATGGGCTAATCTTGATGAAACAAAAAAACTTCTAGCTTGGAAGGGACAGAGAGTTTCGGTTGATACAATTCATGAATACTTTACAAAAGAAAGAAGTTTTCTAAATTTTGTTGAAATAAAATTATAACAGGAGAAATGTTTTGAGCATACTTATTGTCGGATCAATTGCTTTAGACACCGTCGAAACACCGTTTGATAAAATTGAAAATGCGCTTGGCGGTTCGGCAACATATTTTTCTTTAGCCGCAAGTTACTTCACTGGACCTATTAACCTTGTCGGAGTTGTCGGCGAAGATTTTTCCAAGGAGAAAATCAAACTTCTTGAAGATCATCATGTTGATTTGGAAGGTCTTCAAATTGTTGAGGGAGGAAAAACTTTTCGTTGGGGCGGTAGGTATTCTTATGACTTGAATAATCGCGATACATTATTTACCGAATTAAATGTCTTCAAAGATTTTGATCCCATTATCCCGGTTAGATACAGAAAAAGCAGCCATGTTGTTCTCGGGAACATTCAACCTGAACTTCAGCTGAAAGTGTTGGATCAATTAGATAACCCGAAGTTTATTGTTTGTGATACCATGAACTTTTGGATTGAAGGGGCAAAAGAAAAATTACTGGAAGTATTAAAGCGAGTTCACATATTAATAATTAATGATTCAGAAGCAAGATTGCTAACGCATGAACCAAACCTAATTAAAGCAGCTTCAATGATTAGAGAAATAGGACCTGAATACTTGATAATTAAAAAAGGTGAGCACGGTGCACTTCTTTTTGGCGATCACTTGGTATTCTCTGCTCCGGCTTATCCACTAGAAAATATTTATGATCCAACCGGAGCGGGAGATAGTTTCGCCGGCGGATTTGCCGGATATATGCACAAGACTAGTGATTTCAGTTTCGAAAATATAAAACGTGCCGTTATTTACGGCAGCACTATGGCGTCTTTCTGTGTTGAGAAATTCAGCACAAAAGGTTTGGAAGATCTTTCTACTTTGCAAATACATTCGAGATTTTTAGAATTTAGAGAACTTTCAAAATTTGAAGACGATGAATGATTTCAAGGCAATAGAATATAAGAACGGCAATCTGATTTTTTTAGATCAAACAAAATTACCGCTTGAAGAAGTCTACATAGAAACCGAGGATTATGAAAGAATAGCTCATGCAATTCATAGATTAGAAGTAAGGGGAGCACCTCAAATTGGTGTTGTTTCAGCTTATGGAATTGCATTAGCTTTTAAAAATGAAAGTAAAAATCCCAAAGAACATTTCTCAAAAGTTTACAATAGATTATCCAACACAAGACCCACAGCAGTAAATCTCTTTTGGGCATTAAATAGAATGAAAATATTCTTTGAAAAGAATAGTGAACAAAAGGATTTATTTAATCTGCTAATAAACGAAGCAAAGGCAATTCATAACGATGACATAAAGAAGTGCGATAATATTGCTGCAAACGGATTAGAAATATTTGACACGCCGAAAACCGTATTAACACATTGCAATACAGGACAACTTGCAACCGGAGGTGGAGGTACTGCTTTTTTTGTTATTCAAAAAGCTTATGAAAAAGGATTAGTAAAATTCGTTTATGCCGATGAAACTAGACCACTTTTACAAGGCAGCAGACTTACTGCTTTTGAATTAGAAAAATCGGGTATCCCTTTTAAAATTAATACAGACTCGACAGCAGCAGTTTTAATCTCACAAGATAAAATTGACCTTGTTATTACAGGTGCCGATAGAATTGCATCTAACGGTGACACTGCAAATAAAATTGGAACTTACAATCTTGCTGTGTTATGTAATTATCATAAAATTCCATTTTACATTGCTGCGCCTACTTCAACAATAGATACATCGCTAAATTCGGGAGATCAAATTCAAATTGAAGAAAGAAGCAAAGACGAGATTATAAGAATTAACAATCATCTTATTACAAAAGAAATTTACGAAGTTTATTCTCCCGCTTTTGATGTTACGCCACATCAGTTGATAACAGGAATAATTACAGAAGAAGCATTACACAAACCTCCGTATAAATTCAAATGAGTCATCTTCAAAAAACGAAAGCTATTGTATTATCAAAAATAAATTTTGGTGATACCAGTAAAATTGTAACTCTTTACACGGAGGATTACGGGAAGGAAACTTGCATAATTAAAGGCGGTCGCTCGGCTAAATCAAAGATCGGCGGAATTGTTGATGTGATGAACCACATTGAAGTGGTTTTCTATAAAAAAGAAAATCGTGAAATGCAGTTGATCAGTCAATCCGATCTTATCTCACATTTTCCGAATATCAAACAAAATCTCGACTCTCTTAAATATGCTGCAAGTGTTTTGGAGCTTTTATATT
>CAYLVF010000223.1:0-4848 GCA_964387045.1 uncultured Melioribacter sp.
AGAGCAGTGGAATCATAATCCACGTGTCGGGGGTTCGAATCCCTCCCCCGCTACAGAAACGATTAGGAGAAAAAGATGTACACATTATTAATTGTAATATCGGTAATTATAGCAGCTTTGCTGATAATTATAGTTCTGCTTCAAGCAGGTAAAGGCGAAGGATTGTCCGGCGCAATCGGCGGTGGTGTTGGTAATATGGGTCAAATGTTCGGTACAAGAAGAACTGCTGACTTTTTAAGTAAATCTACTTGGTGGCTAGGCGGCTCAATGTTAGTTCTGGCTATATTGATTAATTTATTCTTTCTTCCAACATCGGTTGATCAACAAAGAGAAAGTATAATTCAAAGCACACAGCAGAGAGCAGTTCCAACTTCTCCGGCACTTCCTCCGGCAACAGCACCTGCTGAACAAACTCCTACTCAGCAGCAGCAACCCGATAATGAGTAAAATTTAACCCGTCAACCGACGGGTTTTTTTATAAATTTTCGGCAAGATAAGTAATAATTTTATCCTGCAGTCCCCTGTAATAATTCTGACCTTTCGATTTGAAGTTCATTATTATGCTTACAATTAAGTCTCTGTTATTTTTTGTAGTTAAGTAACCTGAAAGAGATGAAACACCATTTAAGCTGCCGGTCTTACCTCTAAAATTTTTATAAGCACTTGTTTGATAAAAACGATCCTGCAAAGTTCCATCTTCTCCGGCAATTGCCAAAGAATTAAAATAAAAATCAAAATTAGCGATATCGAGATAGACATATTCTAACAAACTGACAATTGATGCAGTCGATACTCTATTATAACGAGAAATACCTGAACCGTCGACTATGTCAATTCCTTTATAAAAGATATCATAGTGCTCTAGAATTGAAATTACGGCTTGGGTTGCATAAAAGGAATTTCCTTCTTTACCGCTGAACTCGGCACCAATAATTTTAAATAGATTTTCAGCAAGGTAGTTGTCACTTTTTTTATTTACCCTGTCAACTAATTCCATCAAAGAGTTTTCAAAGGAAGCTATTTCTATTGCAGACGATGGAGTCCGTCCGGCATGCACTTTACCTTTGACGCTAATTCCTTTTTTTTCGAGTTTATCTCTAAAAAGATTTGCAATAAAAACCGCCGGCGAATCCGGATTGACAATATAACTATACGGATTTCTTCTCTTCTGTACGCCGCCGTTAATTTGAACAGTAATGTTATCATTACTTGTTTTGAAATTAATTCTGGGTACGGAACGCGAGCTTGTTATTTTTGCATTCATTGTAATATTATAGAAATTACCGCTGGGCTCAATCTCATAAGTCGGTAAATTGCCGACCGGTCCATTCGTAAAAAATTTTACAACAATTTGATTTCTGTTTATGCTCAATCCTGAAATAGGAGGGAGTTTAACATTTGCTCGTTCATCAACTATCCAGTCGTCCCGGGTATATACTTTATCAAAATATGTTTCATCTGCAAAAATACTCCCTTCAACTTTTCGAATACCCGATTCATATATATCATCAACTAATTGCTGGAGATTATTCTCGGTAAATAATGCATCGCCGAATCCTTTAATAAATAAGTTGCCATTGATAATACTATCCGAAATGATATCGTCATCACTGTAAACTTTTGTGTACAGATATTTTTTCTCAGCAAGAGTTTTTAATGCAGCGGCAACCGTATATAACTTAACATTGGAAGCTGGAATTAAATTCTTATATATGTCCTTAGAATAGATAGTATCCATAGAAATCGGGTCATAAACTAAAACCGAAATTTCTGCTTGTCCATCGTCAGCTAAGAAGGAACCAATTTTATTTTTGATTATATCTTGTGGGTAAAGAGATACTGTTTGTATGAACAGGAATAAATATAAAAGTTGCTTTATCATCATATCAAAAATTTAGATAAATAAATGAAGTGGAAAAATACATTAATTACCTTATTTTTGTAATTCTTTTCATAACAAAGGTATTATAATGGATAAGAAAAATCCGGTTGAGAAAGCTTATAAGAATTTAGAATTTCTTAGTTCGGCAGATGCAAGAACAGTAAGAATTTTAGCCGAATATTATGAACCACAAGCAAGACTTAGGCAAAACAATATAACTGATACGGTAGTTTTTTTTGGTTCGGCTAGATTAAATTCAAAGAGAGATGCACAAAAAGAATTACGACTAATTAAACAAGCGGCTAATAAAAACACAAGTATATATAAAAGAAAGATTGCGGATGCGGAACGGAATCTAGCAATGTCGCAGTATTACGAAGATGCTACCGAGTTATCAAGAAGATTGACAGAGTGGTCGTTAAATCTTCCAACCGATGATCATCGTTTTATAATTACCAGCGGCGGCGGACCCGGAATAATGGAAGCAGCAAATAAGGGGGCAACACTTGCCGGCGGTCCAACTATAGGAATGAATATTAGTCTGCCCTTCGAGCAGTTTATAAATAAATACGTTGAACCCGAATTAGCCTTCGAGTTTCATTACTTCTTTATGAGGAAGTTTTGGCTTGTTTACCCTGCAAAAGCACTAATTATTTTCCCGGGAGGGTTTGGTACGTTAGACGAATTGATGGAAGTTTTAACCCTTATCCAAACCGAAAAACTTCAGAAAAAATTACAAGTTGTTGTGTATGACGAAAAGTACTGGAGAAAGATTTTAAATTTTGAAGCGTTGGTTGAAATGGGTGTTATTAGTAAGCGCGATTTAAAACTATTTTCTTTTTGCAATACGATTGAAGAAGCTTTTGATGTGATAACGACTCATTTATCGAAGCATTACTTAAATAATAACGGCAAAAAAAAACCCGTCATTTGACGGGCTTTTTTGTTAAAAGTCTTTAACACGGTCTTTGTGAGCACGTCTCTTTGCTTTGATTCTTTCCATGCGTTTTTCGATGGAGGGCTTTACGAAAAATGTTCGTTTCTTATATTCTTTTAATATACCGGAACGTTCGTATTTTTTCTTAAAGCGCTTTAGAGCTCTATCGATATTCTCGTTTTCTGAAACGTTAATACCAACCACTAATATCACCTGCCTTTTGGGTTTATTTTAATAAAGTCTTCAAATTTATGTAGATATTAGCTAGAAATCAAATATAGAGACCAATAATTTTCTTTTTTCGAATGAAGATTTACCGTGAAGTACTTTCGTGGTAATTGAACAGTATTAGGATGAATTGTTTGTTGAAAACTACTCGGCTAAATTATTTTCAATTTTAATTTTATTCAAAATACTTTCATACAAATACTTTGGAGCGTTTCTTGAGGAGAATCTTTCTCTAAGCAACTTTTTCATTTGTAACTGAATATAATATTCATTCAATAATTCGGCATCGCTTTCAATTTCTTTCTGAAGCTTGACAACTTTATCCTTATCAAGTTCGTTATCAACAAAAGCGGTTATAAATTCAAAAATATTTTCAGAATTACTTTTCATTTTATTTCGTTGTTTTCTCCCTTATGTATCCTTTATCTTTTCCATAACTGTAAAGACTAGAATACAACATTTTTCTCGCTCTGTGAAGACGTGATCTAACTGTACCGACAGGACAATCAGTAAAATCCGCTATTTCATCGTAGGTAAAACCTTCGATATCGCTCAGAATAATTACGGTTCTAAAATCTTCTGGGAGCTTAACAATTGCTTCGGAAACTTCGTCATCCAATAAACTGCTGAATGCATCTTCTTGAATATGTTGTGATTTTACTTCGGATGCTTTTATATTTTCATAAAAATTCTGAATATCGTCATAATCAACTTTGTTTGGTTCTCTTGAAGTTTTTCTGTACTCATTGATAAAAGTGTTTTTCATTATACTAAACAACCAAGCTTTTGCATTAGTACCTTTTTCAAACTTATCAAAGAAACGAAAAGCCCGCAAAAAAGTTTCTTGGACAAGATCATCAGCTTCATCAGTATCATTAGTCATTTTTAATGCAAAATTGTATAGTGCATCCATGTGAGGAATAGCTTCGGACTGAAAATCTTCATACTTTTTCTGAAGTTCTAAATCGGAATTATGATTGATGTTCGTGTGCATGCATTAATTGTTTAGGTATGGCAATATAATAAAATATAGAATCCGACTTCTTTATTAAGGATATACAATCCCATTTCCGAAAAACTTACTATGTTTTTGACAGTCAATTAAATAACCGTTGACTATTACGTATCGGGTTTTACCGCATGAAAGCAAAAAGAAATTTGCAGGTGATTCAATTTCTAAATTGATGGAAGGTTTTAACAAATTATAATAATTAATCGGCTCGGTAGTCCAATTGATATTTTTAATTTTATTCTTAACAAATAGAATCCCCTTGTTTTGATATTCTTTAATTGTAATACCTATCCGAGCAGAAGATTTCGGCAGCATTAATATGTTTCCAAACATATCAAATTCTTCATACCCAAAAAAAGTTGAGAGGTCACCTATATCTGCAATCAAACCTTTAGTATAAATTTTATTTTGCTCTGTGTCGAAATAAGTTTCATGTTTGATTGCGATATCTACGGTGAATTGTTTGCCAAGCTTTTCGACAGTGATATTTCTTAAAACTAAATCAAATAATATTTCTTTGTTTTCGGGAATTTCATAATACTTTTCAAGTATCTCTTTTTCATAACTATTATCACTTATTGAAAGGAAGCTTTTCAGCAATACTGTAAAGTAAATCTTTCTGACATATTCTCGCTCGGGATCATCAACCCAGCCGCCGGCTTCGATAAGAATTGTAGAAACTCCATCGTTGGAAAAATTATCGCCGAATGCGCGTGGTTCATATTCATCATCATAACGGGCAATGTGTCCCGGTATTAATTCTGTTAATTCATTATAGATCGAAACAAT
>CAYLVF010000224.1:0-1417 GCA_964387045.1 uncultured Melioribacter sp.
TCGATAAAATTCAGACAATTCCTTGATCAACTTTTTTTATTGTCTCAACAATTAAAGTAAAATATCTGTCTAATGAACAATTTGCATCATCACGCAAGTAACAATGATCTTTATCATCCGAAGCGGCACATTCGGCACAAATAGTATCTTTAAGTTTTGTGTGATATTCCATAAGATCATCGGAATCAATTGAATGAACAACTTCTAAAATTTTTGGAAGGTAATACTCAACGGCACATAATTCTTTTGTGGTAAGTGTGCAATCGCCGTCATCGTCGGAATCGACACAAATTGCACAAACATTTTTTCTAATTGCATCTATGTATCTTTGCATTATTTCCTCTAATTTCGATGTGAAAAATTTAGCAATTAAGCAATGTATTTTCAAGTTGACAATTTATTGACAAATGGATAAAAAAAATAGAGTAAAAAGGATATTCGACGACATTTCGAGAAGGTATGATTTCTTAAATCATTTCTTAAGTGCGGGCATTGATTTCTATTGGCGCAAAAAGTCATTGCAGCTTACCGGAATTTCTAAAGATGCAAAACTGCTTGATGTTGCATGCGGAACCGGCGATTTTGCAATTGCCGCAAAAAAGAGAGGTGTTAATAATATTATCGGTGCTGACCTATCAATAAATATGCTTAAACTCTTTAATAAAAAACGAGATTGGAGTAAAGGAAAAATTGTTCAAAGTGTTGCCGAAGAAATTCCATTTAAGGATAATTCATTCACCAATATTACTGTAGCTTTCGGTGTCAGAAATTTCTATGATATTCTTGAAGGATTCAAATCGTTTTTTAGAGTGCTTGAGTTAAGAGGGAAAGTTACAATCTTAGAATTTCGACTCCCCTCAAATTCTTTGATACGAAAATTCTACTCATTCTATTTTAATACTGTATTGCCTAAAATCGGTAAAGTAATTTCAAAGGATAAAGAAGCATACACATATTTACCGGAATCTGTAAATGAGTTTGACGAAAAAATTAATATACCTGAATTACTTACAAGAGCTGGGTTTTCAAACATCGAAAATCACCCGCTTACCTTCGGGATTGTTCAGGTTGTTATTGCTGAAAAGTTGTAGTTGTTAAGTAATGAATTCTTTTCCCAAAAATCATGGTTCTATACCAAGTATAAGTAAAGGAACTGGAGGATTATTTCTACCCTGACGCATAACATTATAAACCTCTCCTTCAAAATAAGCAATCCCTGAAGACATTTGTGATTGCATCAATTTCGTTGGTAGAATTTCAATCCCTAAATTAATTACTCCTCCTGAATAAAAAAGCATATGTTTCACAAATAAATCATATGCGACAAAAGAATACTTGCCAAATTGTACTTCAACAGCTATCTGGTTTTTAACAAAATCAGTTTGATTATATGAAAAAATTGGGTCTTTTTCACCAT
>CAYLVF010000224.1:1427-4834 GCA_964387045.1 uncultured Melioribacter sp.
TCACCATGCTTTAATAAAAATTCTTTTTGTTCTTTAGCAGGAAGTTTTAAACTTTTCTCCATTAAATCCCGGTTTAATGTAATATAATATTGATAACGACTTTCATTCCAGCCCCCAGATGCAAATTTATTTTTTAATGCACTGTTAATCTCTGTAGGACTATAAAGCATTTTCCCTTTTTTCGTCTTTTCTTTACTCACTTTATTCTTATAATCATCCGCAATGACATTATTGATGTATTTTTTAATCTCGTTGTAAAGTTTATTATGATGAACTATAAGATATTCTTCCCCATTCAGATGAGAGTATTTCATAGCTATCTTCATTTCGCATTCCCACTTTGATTAAACATGGACCATTCATGAGGTATTGATGCAACTTTATCCTTAGGTGAAGGTTTATGAATAGGCTTAGTTATTGGTCGTAACTTTAATGTGCCATCAAATAATTTGTTAATACGTTGCTTTGTGATCTCCACATATTTCTTTTCCTTCTCAATTCCAACAACATTTCTATTATTTTTTAAAGAAGCTATAATACTAGAGCCTACTCCTGCATAAGGGTCTAATACCCAACTATTTTCATTACTTAAAGCAAGTATACATCTTTCAACAAGTTCAACCGGATACTGACATGGGTGCTCAGTTTTTTCAGGATGATTTGATTTAACGTTTGGAATTTCCCAAAGTTCTTTCTCCCAATCACGAATAATAATTTCCCAAACATCAGATGGATTTTTACCTTTAGGATTACCTGAAAGCTGTCCTCGTTTTGGACCTTTAAAATATCTCTTACCAGGATACTTTGATGGAATTCTTACCTCATCTAAGTTAAAAATGTATTGATCAGTTTTCGAAAACCATAGAATAGTTTCGTAACGCCCAGAAAATCTCTTTGAAGCATGCAATCCATGACCGAAATGCCAAATAATTCTATTTCTTAATTGAAGATTTAACTTCTTGAAAATTTGATAATAATAAATATCTAGGGGAAATACTTCTCCCTTCTCAACAAAATTTCCAACTTGCCAACAAATATTTCCTTTTCTTGAAGTTACTCGTACTAACTCTTTTATAACTTTTTCTTGATCGTCAAGATAATTCTCTATTGAAGTTTTTGTTTCATATTCCTTACCAACATTATAGGGTGGCGAAGTAATAATTAGATCAAATTTCTCGTTTTCGATCTTAGTTAAATTTTCATATGTGTCTCCAACCACAATATTATAATCTGCATTATATAGTTTTTCATCAAATTTGATTAACATTTCTTCCACTTTGATTCGTAATAATTCACATAAAAATAATAAATTCCGTAATTATGATTCTTCCTTAGAACAATATCAAAACCAACAGAGCAGCTTGAAAATTATTTTATATCATAAGCAACTAAAGTTTCAGTTGCAGTACTTTCGTCATCATCAAATTCTAATCCGCCTCCGGTAAATGCGGCTATGATTACTCCTGAACCATCAAGTTTTACTAAACCAATATCTTTTACAAACCAAGCCGTAGCCGATAGAGTTACTGTCGGCGGATTGGCTATATCTTCAAGCGATTCCGGAATTTTTACAGTTGCAATATATTCAACTTTTTCGGCGGTCATACTTTGGCTCATTATAGTTAATTGCTCTTGACCTTTATAATTCCCCTGCAGTTCAAGAATGTTTAAGCTAATCAATCCACCAAATGCCGTTACCCTTACAGTATAAGCATTCCATTGCGGTGTAGAATTAAATGGATAACTGACTAGTCTAACTTCTTGATCGGCTATGATAGTTACGAGCGAAGGATCAATACCTAAAGAATCTAATAATTCGTCAAATACAGATGTATCGATATAAATGAACATGCCGGTAGTTGAGGTTCTGAACGGGAACTCCGCCGAAAAAGTTTCCGGTCCAACATTTACAATATTTGTCTGCATAATGTAAGTTGTGTTCCCAATATTTAGCTGAGAAGAAAAATTAACTGCGCGGGTATATGTTGTAGTGCCGCTTGAATCCGTAGCTTGTCCTTGATAATTAAATGAAGAACCGACACCTCCGGGATAGTATTGAGTTGCAGAAGTACCATCAGTCGGATCAGTAGGACCATCATCATCACTCGAACATGATGATAAAAAAAGTATTAATAGAACTGTTGTTAAATAGATCAGCGACTTTTTCATTTCACACCTCTGTTGTTAATAAAATTTCTTTTAATTCATTAAAAGCTTTTGCACGATGACTAATTCTGTTTTTTTCTTCCATAGTCATCTCTGCTAAAGTTGTATCAAAACCATCCGGAACAAAAATCGGGTCATAACCGAAACCATTAGTACCGCGAAATTCGTGAATAATCTTACCCGGTAATTTACCAACTGCTCTTTGAACTGCTCTGCCGTTAAAATAAATAGCCATCGTAATAAATTGTGCTCTATGTGGTTCCGGTAACCCGGATAATTCATTTAATACCTTTTCATTATTATCGGAATAGGAGCAGCCTTCGCCGGCATATCTAGCAGAAAGTACTCCCGGTCTTCCCCCAAGCTGTTCAATTGATAACCCGGAATCATCTGCAATCGTGGGTAAACCAAATTTCTGAAATACAATTTTTGCTTTTTTAAATGCGTTGTCCTCAAATGTAAGTCCGTCTTCTTCAATTTCAGGAATACTGCCAAGTTCTTTCATTGGGATTATCATTATACCTGTATCACTGAAAATATCACAGACTTCTTTTATTTTGCCTTCGTTGGTAGAAGCAAATACCAATTTACCCAAAGTGTTTTTCCTCTTTTATATAAATTTAGTAATAAGTTTATTTTTCTTCAGATAAAAGTGCATCCATTTGTTCCATAGCAAAACGAAGATGCGGGATAACAATTGAACCCCCTACAATCAAAGCGATGTTAAAAGCTTCCAACAATTCCTGCCGGTTCGCCCCTTCTTCAATTGAACGATCTATATGATAGAGAATACAATCATTGCATCTTAAAACCATTGAAGCGACAAGTCCCATCAATTCTTTCATTTTTGCAGGAAGTGCACCATCAATATATGCTTTATTATCCAATGCAAAAAACTTTTTAAAATCAGTAAAACCGGAGTTTAGAATTTTATCGTTCATTTCGGAACGGTATGCTTTGAATTGAGTTATTGTAGTTTTCATTTTACCCCTTCGTTCTTTGTAATTCTTTTTTTAAGAATTTCCCCGTTGCACTTTTTATGTTATCTGCAATTTCTTCGGGAGTTCCCTCGGCAATAATATTACCTCCGTGTTCACCGCCGCCTTCACCTAAGTCTATGATGTAGTCTGCAACTTTAATAACGTCTAAGTTATGTTCAACAACAATTACAGTGTTTCCTTTATCGACTAATTTTTGGAGAACTTTTAATAAAATATTTACATCCTCAAAATGCAATCCTG
>CAYLVF010000225.1:0-4812 GCA_964387045.1 uncultured Melioribacter sp.
CTATTACCGCCGTGAAAGGGCGAGGTCCTAACCATTAGACGATGGGGCCGGGTCAAGGATAAAGTTCAAAGTATAAAGGTAAAATTGAGATCAAAAACTATACTTTGAAATTTACTGCGGGTGAACGATGGGACTTGAACCCACGACCTTCTGGGCCACAACCAGACGCTCTAACCACCTGAGCTACGCTCACCATTTTTAAAAACAAATTCTAAATCCTAATCCGTTAGCTAACGGACGAAATTCTAAACCAACGGTTAGGATTTAGAAATTAGAATTTAGTATTTCTCCTGGTACGCCAGAGTGGACTCGAACCACTAACCTACAGCTTAGAAGGCTGTTGCTCTATCCGATTGAGCTACTGGCGCAGAAAATTTTCAAGATAAGATACACTGCATTAGAAACTGAATGTATATCTACATTTTCTGTGGATATTCGCCAAAAGTAATTGAATATTGACAGTAAGTTACTGACGCAGAAAAAATTTCATCAAAAAAAGAACAATTGCAGAGTTTAATGTCGGGGCGGCAGGATTCGAACCTGCGACCTCCTGCTCCCAAAGCAGGCGCGCTAACCGGACTACGCTACGCCCCGATCTTAATATTTATACAGAAAGAATATATTCGTCAATCGGGATTCTATAAGTCATTAAACAAAAAACAAAATCGCAAAAGGAGATGAAAACTGCTGAAACTAACCTTTTGCGAATTAATTCAAAAATGGCTAAGTAAAATATATTTTTGCCCCTGCAAAGTCAATCTTATGTCAATCATTTTTATTAAATTGAAACATGAAATAATGGGTTAAAGATGCCGGTCTCAATCTTTATTGCGAAGAAATATATTTCAAATAAGCAAAGTTCGAAATTCCTTTCTCTTGTCTCAATAATTTCGGTTTTGGGAATTGCAATCGGTACCGCTGTTCTGATTATCTCACTTACAATATTAAACGGTTTTGAAGAAATCGTCGCTCAAAAAATTATAAATTTCAATTCTCACATCAAAATTACTGCTTTCGGAAATAGAAACTTACCCGACTCTGATGTAATTGAATCGGAGATTATTCAAAAAATTGGAAATGATTTCCATAGCTCGTCAAAATTTATTTCAAAACTTGGTATAATAAAGTCACGCACTGTATCCGAAGGTGTTACTATTTTAGGCATCGATACCGCTACCGACAATACTAATATAAAAGAATACATTGTTGATGGTAACTATGAGCTTGATTCAGATAAGATAAAGCAAATAATTCTCGGTAAAAAATTAAGTGAGAAGATTAATGCCGCAGTTAATGATAGGATTACAATTTTCTCATTGAGAAAGGATGAATTACCCGATGCCGATAATCCCCCGGCAATTGAACAATTTATTATAACCGGAATATTCGAAAGCGGAATGGCTGAGTATGACGATTTGAATGTTTATCTTTCTCTAAATAATGCAAAAGAATTATTTGAAACACAAAACAGCATCTCCGGCTACAACATTAGATTAAATAATGTTAATAGTATTGATTCTACAGCGAATGCACTTCAGGATCTATTGGGTTATCCTTATTATGTAAGAACTATTTTTCAAGTACATCAAAATATTTTTACATGGCTCGATCTACAAAAAGAACCGATACCGATCATACTTGGATTAATAATCGTCGTAGCAATTTTTAACATTGTTGGTACAATGCTGATGATTGTTTTAGAAAGAACAAGTTCAATCGGTGTACTTAAAGCAATCGGTTTCACAAAAAAGAAAATCTTGCAGATATTTTTTGTTCAAGGTATTTTCTTAGGTGTTTTGGGAATTGCAATCGGTTGTATTCTTGCTTTTGTTTTAAGTTATCTTCAGCTGCAATTTGATTTGATCACTCTCCCCGGTTCAATTTATTTTATTTCTACAGTTCCAATATCAATCGATCTTGAAAATTACTTGATAGTTGCCGGAATCGGATTAGCATTAAGTTTGCTTGCATCCTTAATACCAAGTTATATAGCTTCAAGAATGAATATTATTTCATCAATCAGGTTCAACTGATGTTTGAGTTTTTTATTGCACGAAGATATATCAAGTCAAAGCATAAGGTTAATTTCATAACCATTATTACTTTGATTTCTTCACTAGGTGTGATGATTGGTGTTGCGGCTCTTATTGTAATGTTATCCGTGTTTAACGGGTTCGGTTCACTGGTAACAAAACTATTAGTTGAATTTGATCCGCATATAAGAGTATCGAACCTAGCACAGTTTGAAGGAGATAGAACTTCTGCAATCGATGAAATTAATAAACTTGATAGAGTAAAGAATGCCGGATTTTATGCAGAAGGAAAAATCATTGCATTAAATAAAAAATCGTACGAGATAATTAATCTAAAAGGGATTGATGAAAATTTGCAATCGACAGAGTGGGGAGTAAAATCCAAAATCATCTCGGGTGAATTTAATGTTGAAAATGACAACGGAATTGATAAAATAATTTTAGGGCTACCGATTGCACTTAGGTTATCTGCACGAGTTGGAGATACGATCTTTGTATCATCGGCAGCATCTATCGAGCGTTCAATCCTATCGTTTTCCATTCCACAAACAAGACCATATTTAGTCGCTGGTTTGTTTGAAGCAAAGAATAAAGAATATGATTACAATTATGCTTTTACATCACTTCAATCCGCACAACGGATGCTTGCATTAAATAATAATATTTCCGGAATCGAAGTACGTCTCGATAATATTTCTTCTGCGGAACAAGTTAAACCTCGTATTGCATCTATACTTGGTGAAAACGTTACGGTTAATACCTGGTATGATTTGCACAAGGACTTATATAACGTAATGCTGATTGAACGATGGGGCGCATATTTACTTCTTGCATTGATTATAGCTGTTGCTACTTTTAATATACTCGGCTCACTCACAATGTCTGTTATCGAAAAGAAAAAAGATATTGCATTACTCCGTTCGATGGGTGCAACAAAAAAATCCATTTTAAGAATTTTTATGTTCGAAGGTATATTAATCGGATTAATCGGAACAGTAACGGGGATGCTAATCGGGTATTTTATTTGCTGGCTGCAATTGACAATTAATTTCTACCCGCTTGACCCTACAAAGTATATAATTAACTCGCTGCCGGTTGTTTTGAAATGGAGTGATTTTTTTGCAGTTGGATTTGCTGCATTCTTCTTAACTTTTTTGGCTTCTCTCTATCCGGCAAAAAAAGCAGTAAAAATTTCTATCACCGAAGCAATTAAATGGGAATGATATGACTAAGATTTTAGAAGCGGTAAATATCACTAAATCATTTATGAATACGAAAGGCAAGACTTTAGAAGTATTAAAAGGAATTGACCTAAGTGTTGAAGAGAATAACATCGAGGTGATAATAGGTGCATCCGGTGCTGGGAAAAGTACGCTGCTTTATTTGTTAAGCGGGTTGGATAAACCGGATCAAGGTAATGTAAAAATTAAAGGAACAGATATCTTTAAACTTAATGACGAAAAAATATCGAAATTTAGAAATGATCATATAGGATTTGTTTTCCAATTTCATCATCTCCTGCCGGAATTTACCGCAGCTGAAAATATTGCTCTACCTCAAATGGTAAAGGGTATTTCATTAAAGAAGGCAATCAAAAAATCAGAAGAGCTGCTTGAAGCAGTTGGTTTGTTAGACCGCAAAGAACATAAACCGGCGGAGCTATCCGGCGGTGAGCAGCAAAGAGTTGCAGTTGCACGTGCACTCGCAAATGATCCCGATATTATTTTTGCGGATGAACCTTCAGGCAATCTCGACTCGAAGAATAGTGAAGCATTACATAAATTGATTGTTGATATAAAAGACAAGTTCGGAGTTACGTTTGTAATTGTTACACACAACCCGGATCTCGTGAAATTGGGCGAGGTTGTTCATGAGATTAAGGATGGGAAGATTTTTAAGTAGTCTATCTTTTCTGTTACGAGTATTTACACCATTTTCAATTAATACTCTTTTCGATCAATCCATGTTTTCGAGATAATCAATAATCAATCTTACACCAAAACCTGTATGCCATTTTTTTGTATAGTTATTCATATCATTTTCGATTGCAGTACCGGCAATATCGAGATGTGCCCATGGAATTTCTTCATCAACAAATTTTTCTAAGAATTTGCCGGCAGTAATTGCCCCGCCCCATCTTGGTCCAAGATTACTAACATCCGCAATATCGCTATCAATTAGTTTATTGTAATCATCCCAAAACGGTAATCTCCAAACACGTTCATAAGTCTTTAAGCCAGCTTTATAAATCAAATCGGCAAGCTGATCATTTTTAGTAAATAGTCCGGCTGCATAAAGTCCAAGCGCAACCGCTACAGCACCGGTTAAAGTTGCAAAATCTATAATTTCATCGGGCTTTTGTTTCGATGCATACTCTAATGCATCGGCAAGAATTATTCTTCCTTCGGCATCGGTATCCTTTACTTCAATAGATTTACCCGAAGCCGTTTTAATAACATCACCCGGTTTATAAGCATTACCGTTGATTGTGTTTTCAACAGCGGGCACTATACCGATTAATTCATAAGGTAATTGCAATTCGGCTGCGGCTTTAATTATACCGATAACTGCAGCACCGCCAGCCATATCGGCTTTCATTTCTAGCATGCCTTGCGTTGGTTTTATCGATAATCCGCCGGTATCATAAGTAACTCCCTTTCCAACCAAAGCAATTTTTCTTTTTGCTTTCACTTTCGGTTTATAGCTCAAAACGATTAAGCACGGATCATTAGGCGATGCAGAACCAACCGCAAGAATAGCGTCCATCTTCTTTTCTTTT
>CAYLVF010000226.1:0-1783 GCA_964387045.1 uncultured Melioribacter sp.
TACTATATGTGTTCCGTCTTTTCTTTTTAACACTAAACGGTAATTTTTAACTTTGCCTTGTTTGCTTAACAACTTCAATAAAGTTTGTCGATCGGCAGAGCTTTTATAAACGTCTTTTTCAATATCTATTGATTTGATTTCTTCTAATGTCTTAAAACCGAGCATTTTTACCAAAGCAGGATTAGCAATTATAAATCTGCCGTCTAATGATGATTGATAAATTCCTTCGGCAGAATTTTCGAAAATATTTCTGAATCTTTTTTCCGATGCAGCAACTTCAAAAGTTTTAAATACAGCATCTCTTCGCAGCCTGTAATTTATTGAACTTGCCGCTACTGCCATCGCACTTATAAATAGAACAAGTAAAA
Source organism: uncultured Melioribacter sp. (assembly GCA_964387045.1). Taxonomy (GTDB): domain Bacteria; phylum Bacteroidota; class Ignavibacteria; order Ignavibacteriales; family Melioribacteraceae; genus SURF-28. The sequence continues at coordinate 369 of CAYLVF010000226.1, forward strand.
CAGATTCAAACATGTTCGGAAGTGCATATACAGCTCTATCGGTCATTAAAATAGAAGTTGCAAAAACAACATTGTAATAAATAGCAACAATAATTTGGTTTGTTACTTCCCAGCTAAGGAATAATGCAGCTGTAAAAATTATAAGACTTATTATGTGAGAGTTAAAAACTACCGTATCCGGAATAAGATAAATTATAATTCCGAATGAACCAATAATGGTTAAAAGAAGAATGTGTACCAAACCGACAGGGTGCTCTCTTCCAAACCTACTGTTTGAAATAAGCAGTAAAATAAATGCAACAAGAATAGCCCCGAGTCTTGCAAGATAAACTTCAATCGAGTGTTCGGAAAAATATCTTACTTCAAATATTAATGCAAAAAGTCCGGCAACAGCAGTAAATTTTGCCAGCGCCCTAAATGGGGCTAACAACATCCGGTTGCTTTCCTCACGAAAATAACGGTATTTGTATGCTCTTTCGGAAGTGATTTTTATTTCAGACAATTTTTTACCACACAGTTTAAGTCAATGGGCAAATTAACAAATTTTATTGTTATTAATAAAGTGTTTCGTTAAATATATTGGAATAAGTTATACGTATAACGTAACTTAATAATAATTAAATTAATTTATGTGATATCTATGATTGATTTTTTGTATCAAATAGATCTTGCCATTTTTTATTTTTTCAATCATACTTTATCGAATTCTCTATTTGATAAATTTTTCCCGTTTATAACCGATGTAAAACATTGGTATATAACCTACGTAATATTAATTCTTCTTGTAATTATTAAAGGGAAAAAGCTAGAACGAATCTCCGCCGGATTTGTAATATTATTGATTACCGCAACAGATCAGTTCAGTTCGTTCTTTGTTAAGAACCTAGTAGGAAGAATAAGACCGTGTAATGAACTTCCCGATGTAAATATTTTAGCCGGATGCACGGGTTCGTTTTCTTTTCCTTCATCGCATGCGGTAAATAATTTTGCTGTTGCGGTTTTCTTTTCGATTTTATTTCCTAAGTATAAGTGGGCATTATTCACGGCAGCGGTTTTGCTTGCTTTATCGCGTGTATATGTTGGTGTTCATTATCCGTCAGATATAATCGGGGGTGCGCTGATCGGTTCGATATTCGGATTTATTTTTGCTAAAGCAGCTCTATTGATAAATAATTTTTTTACAATCAAAACAAAAACAGGGTATGAAAACTAAACTTGATATTGCAAAAAATTGGCTACCCAGATATACCGGTACAGAGATTGATGACTTCGGTGATTATATGCTGCTTACTAATTTTCATGATTATGTTACAAAATTTGCCGAAATTTTTAACTGTGATGTAAAAGGTCTCAACAGACCGATGCAGACAGCTACCAATAATAAAGGGCTGTCGATAATTAATTTTGGAATAGGT
>CAYLVF010000226.1:1793-4787 GCA_964387045.1 uncultured Melioribacter sp.
GGAATAGGTTCTGCGAATGCAGCAACAATAATGGATTTACTAATTGCAAGAAATCCAAAGGGAGTTCTGTTCTTAGGAAAATGCGGCGGGCTAAAACGTTCAACTGAACTTGGACATTTTATTTTACCGATTGCCGCTATTAGAGGTGAAGGTACCTCAAACGACTATATGCCGCCGGAGGTGCCTGCGCTTCCTTCATTTAAGCTGCATAAATTTGTTTCAAACAAAATCATTAATCGGAAACTTGAATACAGAACAGGTGTTATATATACAACAAACAGAAGACTTTGGGAGTGGGATAAAAATTTCAAAAAGTATTTACGAACCTTGGGGGCAATCGGTATTGATATGGAAACGGCTACATTATTTATTGCCGGCTATAAAAATCAAATTGCTAGAGGTGCTCTTTTGCTTGTATCTGATCTACCTATGATGGCTGAAGGTATAAAAACGGATGAATCGGATAAGTTTGTTACTAAAAAGTTTGTTGATCTCCATCTTCAAATCGGTATTGAAGCTATGAGTGATATTGGAAACAAGGGTGAGCAAATTAAACATTTCATGTATTAGATTGATTATTTGTTTGGGAGGTTGTTATGAAAAAATTTCTTTTTTTTCTGGTTGTATTATCTGCTTCGGTGCTTGCACAGGATCTTATTGGTGAAAAATTAAACACAACCATTGAAAAATTATTTTCGGTTAGTAAATTGAGAGACTATAATGCAGTATGCGATTTAATTGTTTTTACCGGTTCGGATGAAGCTCGTAATTTACAATCAAAACTAAATTCAAAAAATGATGAAGAATTTCAGCAAGCCGAGAGAATCGCAAAGAAAATAAAAGCATATGTTGATATTAGCGATTCATATGAAATTACTTCAACGGAAAAAGTGACGGAAGAGGGAAAAGAATTTCTTCATGCAAAAATTGAATTTAAAAGCGGTAATCAAATTCTCGAAATTGTATTTAAGTTTATCGGTATCGATGAAAATTTGCTTCTTGTAGAAATCGATTAAAACAAAATGAAAAATGTTGCGAAAACATTTAAACTACTTGACGTAATTTTTATTGCTCTGCTGGCTATTCAAATTTTTATAGCAATCTTGTTTTATATACTTCGTGATATGCGCATTATCGATATTGATTTCACTGGTTTTGAATATCTTCCTATAGTACTTCTTATCATAAATACAACTTGCATTCTTTTTGCGAAATATCTTTTCACGGCAAGGAACCAAATAGACATAAAACTTCACGTTGATGTAAAATTAGCGAAGTATAGGGTTCTAACTCTACTTATTATCCTGACCCTTGATTTTACTAATCTTGTGAATCTCATTTTTTATTTGTTCACCGGTTCACAAACATATTTGCTCGTCGCCCTGCTTGTTATAATACTTTATGTCGTTTACAGACCGGTAAAAGAAAAGTTTACCGGTACAACTCTATCAACAGAAGAAAAAAACAGTCTCGAACTAGATTAAAAACACCACCCTCATTATTTCATTGCATCAATATAAAACCAAAGAATTTTTAAAATAGCGGAAAATTTTAATACGCCGGAACAAATTCATTAAAATGGGAGTTACATACTATTAATAGCTTCGTAGAAAAGATTAGAAGTTGATACAATTTCCAATCGGATGTCAAAAGAATTCTACTTCCATTATCCGATTTAAATCATGAAAAATGGTATTGACATTCATTAATAAATTGTTTACAAATAAATGCGGCAAAATGAGAAGGGGAGGACAATTATGGAGAACATGAGACTAAGTTCAATGATCAGTTATGAAAATTGGGTTAAGAAATTGAATCAAAATACTAGACCTTCAACCGATTCAAAATTAAAACCCCAAGTACCCTCTTCGCAGATAAAAAACCCAAATCAATTTGTGAAGAGAGAGAAAAAACTTACTACAAGCGAATTGTGGATTGGTTAAGATAAAAGGGGGGTTAATCAGCTCCCCTTTTTACTAATGCAACACCCACAAAGATTACAACAGCACCAATAACTATTTCCAAACTGACCGTTTCATCAAGTACTAACCATCCCAATGTTAATGCAATAACCGGATTTATATAAGTATAAGTTGACACAAATGATATAGGAAGCTTTGAGATTGCATACATATAAGAACCATAACCAAGTATTGAAGCAACAAAAGTTAGATAACCAAACGCATAAAAACTTTCGGGAGTGAAATGAAAATCATTCCATTCGCCTAAAGACAGACCCAAAAGCACTTGGAGTATTCCGGCAATAATCATTTGAAATGATGCACCCATTAGTGGATGAACTGTTACTGATTTATATTTAGAATAAACAGTTCCGGCACCCCAGGCAAACATTGAAAGAAGCAGACTAATAATTCCCAAGAAATAATCAGTGTTCCAAATATCAGTTATGTTTTCGCTGAAAATAATTACAACGCCTGTTAATCCAGTCATCAAACCAAGAACAATAATCTTATTAAGCTTTGGTCCTTTTGGGACAAAAGATTCGATACCAACAACCCAAAATGGAAGAGTCGTAATCAATAGAGAAGTTAAACCACTTGGAAGCCATTGTTCCCCGACAACTACTAAACCATTACCAAAACCAAGCAGTAATATCCCAACTACTGCTAAATGTTTAATATCTGAGAAAGTTGGCAATTTGTATTTGCGGATTAATAAAACAGCTAAGAATATTGGTCCAGAAATCATCCATCGAAAACCGGCAAATAAAAATGGGGGTAAATCGGTTACACCTATTTTTATAGCAAGATAGGTTGTTCCCCAAATAATACAGATTGTACCCCAAGCAAGGTATGCTTTAAAGTTAGAATCACTGCCTGTTCCGGTATTCAAATTATTCTCCAAATGGAATGCAAAATTAAAAAATATTCTTCAATTGTTATAAAAAGAAAAATTCTAAGAGATGAATTTTATAAATTAGATTCAGAGTTTTTTCATAAAAATAGAGTTTGTCATGAAATTTTTTGAAGATAT
>CAYLVF010000227.1:0-4786 GCA_964387045.1 uncultured Melioribacter sp.
CCAAATTTCACACATTAACAATTACAATTTATAACCGGGATGAAGTTTACGATCGCGTTGGTGATTTACTGCATTCTTTTGCCGATAAAATTTCACTGCGCGTCGGTTACCCTGTCCCCGATCAAAACATATCAATCATTTTTATAATAGTTAAAGTGACAACAGATGAAATTGGAGCCTTGAGTGGTAAGCTCGGACAAATTTCATCGGTTAAAGTGAAAAGTACAACATTGAAGATCTAGAGCGGAGTTTATGATGAAAAAATTTACAATATGCATTTTGTTTTTGACCATTTCATTAATTTCTCTTATCGCACAAACCGGGACAATCAAAGGAATTGTTAGCGATAAGGAAACAAACCAACCTCTTTTTAGTGCGAACTTGATTATCAATCATACTAGTTATTATGGAATAACGAATAAATCCGGCGAGTTTTTGATTGAAGGAATTCCGCAAGGCAAATATTATTTGACCATATCTTTTGTCGGTTATCAAACTTTAGTAAAAGAAATAAATGTAGAACAAAACGAGACAATAATATTAGATGCAAAATTAAGTTCTACTCCAATTCATTTAGGAGAAGTGTTGGTCACAAGCACAAAAAAAGGAAACATTGTTAGAGAAATTTCTTTACACATTGAAGTTGTAACAAAATCTAAATTAGAAGAAATTCCATCAACAACTATAAGCGATGCGTTAACTAATAAGCCGGGAGTAAATTTATCGAGGGATGGAATTTGGGCAACTCACGTTAACATAAGAGGTTTGAGTAAACAAAATGTAGTAACTTTAATCGACGGTAACAGAATTGAAACAGCAACAAACATTGCCGCCGGAATGTCTTTAATCGATTTAGACGATGTAGAAAGAATTGAAGTAATAAAGGGCGGCGTGTCTTCACTTTACGGTACAGGTGCAACAGGCGGCGTAGTAAATATTCAATCATTTACTCCAGCATATTCCGACGCATTAAATATCTCCGGCGCATTGAGCAGCAGTTACAATAGCGTTAATGAAGGTGCTAAAGTCAACTTATCGCTTTCTGCAAGTCAATCAAATTGGTTTGCAAAGTTTAACGGAACTTTAAGAAATGCAGCTGACACAGAAACACCGGAAGGTACTTTAGAAAATAGTCAGTTTAAGGATAACAATATTTCTGCTGCTATCGGTTTTAGACCGTTTGTTAATCACCAGTTGAAAATTAACTATCAACGTTTCAGTGCAAAGGATGTTGGCATCCCGGGTGGTGATCCTTTCCCAGCAACGGCAAAAGCAACTTACCCAACCGAACTTAGAGAAATGTACAGCGTTGAGTACCAATTACAAAATTTATTTCCTTCCTTAATGACACTTTCCGCAAAGTACTTTCATCAATTAATAGAAAGAAGGGTTGAAATTATTCCGAACCCGAATGCTATAACAAACACCGGTGCGGATCATAATATTGACGGATTTCAATTTCAAACTGATTGGTATATCAGCAACACAAATAGATTAATTGCAGGCATTGATTATTGGCAAAGAGAATATGACGGTTCAAGAACAAGATATATCAAACCACAGAATAGATATATTATTGATTCACCGGTACCCAATTCAACTTATAAAAGTTTAGGAATTTTCGCTCAAGATGAATTTATACTTTTCAATAATCGACTAAATTTAACCTTAGGCGGAAGATATGATTTTATAAATGTATCGAATGAAGAAACCAATAATCCGAATTATATAATTGTTGATGGTAACAGAAATGATAATCCTCCAATTATTCCGGAAGCATCTTATCTAAAAAATGAAGATGATGATAAATCTTGGAGTGCAAATATTGGACTGTTGTTTAAAGCAACAAAGAACATTGATTTTACATTAAATCTCGCAAGAGCTTTTCGTTCGCCTACTTTGGAAGAAAGGTATCAATATATAGATTTAGGCGGAACTGTATATCTCGGCAATCCGAATTTAGAACCGGAGAAAAGTTACTCTATAGATTTTGGCGTTAGATATTGGAGTGATCTTGTTTCAGTAAAAGCAAATGTCTTTTATAATACATTTAACGATCTTGTTGCAGATCAATATGATTTATCAGATAGTTTATACAGAACACAAAATATAGGCGCAGCAGAATTATATGGATTTGAGTTGAGTACCGAAGTCAACCCTTACAAAAAAGTTGCAATGTATGCTAACACGTCTTATGTAAGAGGAAAAGATACAGGCAACGACACAGATTTAGCAGAAATTCCACCTTTGAATGGAGTTATAGGGATTAAAACACCAGTAAGCAACTTATTCAACATTGATGTGAATTTACGATACTCGGCTAAACAGAATAAAGTTGCACTTGAAGAAAAAATAACAGCCGGTTATGGAGTATTGAATTTATTTGTAAATTCATTTCCTATTAATCTCGGTTCGGTTGATTTACAAATATTCGCCGGAATAGAAAATGTTTTTGATAAAGCATACAGAAACCATCTTTCAACATACCGCGGTTTAGTTGCGCTTGAACCGGGAAGAAATATTTTTGCTAAAATTAAATTGAGCTGGTAAAGATTATCAAACAAAAAAAATAGAACACAGTTGACACAGGAAAATCTGATAATCACTAATTAATTGGAAATTTTATGACATGGTTTATTATTGCGCTGATTTCAGCGATACTATCTGCGACAGCATCAATATTTGAAAAGAAAATTCTTTTTAGGCTCGGTGCTTTGGAATTTTCATTTTTGGCTGCTGTATTAACTTTATTGTTTTCTATTCCCTTCTTTTTTGTGATTGACTACGCATCACTTCAATTGAACAGTTTAATAATTCTTTATATAAAATCAATATTGGGTGCGCTTGCGTTTTGGTGTGTTATGCTCGCAATAAAAAATATGGAACTTAGCGGTGCACTTCCATTACTTGTATTAACTCCCGGCATTGTTGCACTCTTTGCATTTCTACTTTTAGGTGAGGCTTTATCTAACTTAGAAATTATTGGAATGATCTTACTGCTTGCCGGCACATACATTTTAGAAAGAAGAGGTAAAGATTTTTTTGAACCGATTTTGATTTTTATTAAATCAAAGAACCATCATTATATAGTTTTTGCCCTAACTCTTTTTACAATTACAAGTCTTGCCGATAAATGGCTGTTAAGAGATTTTCAACTTGAGCCGAATGCATTTATTCCTTTTCAGCATCTATTTCTTGCAGTTAATTTCTTGATTATTGTTTTGGTTAAGGAAACAAATGTTTTTAAGAATATAAAAACCCATTCACCAGATATTTGGCTGTTTGTAATTGCCGTATCGATATTTACCGTTGGTTACAGATGGTCACAAGTTGAAGCTGTAAAAATTGCTCCGGTAGCATTAGTCTTAACGGTTAAAAGATCATCAGTATTCTTTGCTACTATTATAGGCGGGAAAATTTTTAATGAGCATCATTTACTCAGAAAAGCAATCGCAACATTAATAATGATTGGCGGCGCGGTTATTATGTTGTATTAACCATTTTAATCAATAACTTATAAGTGTCTCTTCAATTTCTGGTCGTATTAGAGTAAATGGGTATACTCATTAAATTGGCAGATGTATTTTGAAAAATAACGTATAAACAGTTTTTTAAAATTGCCGTCGGCTTCACGCCGACGTTTTCCTTTCAGCAACTATCAAACATATATTCCGCAGTCATAAAGCCTGCCTTTTGCCAAGTCTGCGGCAACAGTCTGATAGTTAGCAGAGTACAACTATTTTGCACGGTGTTGCAAAATAGACTTGACTATTTTGCAATTTCTTGCAAGATTTGTCCGTGCGAAGATATTTATTTGAACAAATATTAAAAGATTTAGTTAGAAAGATGGTTTTCGTCACCGGACCTCGACAGGTGGGAAAGACTTATCTTGCGAAACAATTAATGAGTCATTTCACAAAGCCCCAGTACTTAAATTTTGATAATCTTACTGATAGAAGGATTATTACCGACCAGAGCTGGGTTCAAAATTCCGACCTATTGACTTTTGACGAAATTCACAAAATGAAAGGATGGAAAAATTACATAAAGGGAGTTTATGACTCTAAACCAAAAGGTCAGTCAATCTTAGTAACAGGGAGTGCAAGATTGGAAACCTTCAGACAAAGCGGTGATTCGTTGGCGGGAAGTTTTTTTCATCTTCGTTTGAATCCATTTTCAATTAAAGAATTGAAAGAGCAAGTTGAACCGTACGAAGCAGTTGAGTTATTAATTAAATACGGTGGTTTCCCGGAACCGTTAATCCAAGGGCTAGAATTAAATGAAAATGATGCAGCGATTGAATCCGAAAGATGGAAAAAACAATATTTTACGGATTTAATTAGAGAGGATATTTTAGAATTTAGTCGAATACAAGAAATTAACGTTATGAAAACACTTGTTGAGATATTGAGAAACAAAGTTGGCTCACCTCTATCACTTAATTCAATCTCTAGCGATCTGCAAGTTTCACCTAATACTATCAAGAAGTACATAAACATTTTGGAAAGTTTGTATATAATATTTAGAGTCAGTCCGTTTCATAAAAATATTTCCCGCTCAATTATCAAAGAACCGAAAATTTATTTTTACGACAGTTCATATGTGAAAGGAAATAAGGGAATTATTTTAGAAAATGTTGTGGCAGTCTGTTTGCTTAAACACACTCAATATTTACAAGATTCATTAGGGCAAAACACAATGCTTCAATTCCTCAAAACGAAGGATAGTAAGGAGATTGATTTTGTTATTAGCAAGGATGATGTAGCTAAAAACTTTATCGAAGTTA
>CAYLVF010000228.1:0-848 GCA_964387045.1 uncultured Melioribacter sp.
CACCAAAAAACTTCGTATGAAATATCAGCCGAAACAGAATTCCCTTCATAAAAGAAAGAAGCTAATCCAGCTGATATAGGATAAACTTCATACTGCGATAAGATAAAAGAATTTTTTGCAATATGTGCTGCACTTTGTCCAAACATAGAAAGAACAACTAATAAAATCATCGAAAGTATAATTGTTGCATCTATTTGCCCTTCTTTACCAACCTCTAATCTTTCTATTTTGAGTATGTATCTTCGATATAAAGCGAATAAAACTGATAATACTACTAGCAAACCAAAAACATCCTTAATAACCGTTATAACCGCAAGCAATGGTCCTAAAAATTCCAAATCGAATGGTGAATAGAAACCTTGAATAATACTTTCGAGTACTGCAATGAGGAACAACATAAATCCCCAAAAAATTAAAAAGTGAATTGTACCGGCAACCGGATCACGCAATAATTTTGTTTGTCCGAAAGCAATTTTCAAAACATTTTTGATTCGAGCGGCGGGATTATCAAATCGGTTTTCTTTTTGACCAATTGTAAGATAAGATATTAATCTGCTTACATTGTAAAAAAGAAATGCAAATGCGGCAAGAAATACAATTATAAAAAAGATGTTTTTAAGTTCCATTGTACTCGATGATTATTATAGTAAAGAACAAAAAAAGGGATGCCTCAATAAAGAGAAATCCCTCAAAAATTTACGCCGGAAGTTTCGGATACTTTTTAGATAGCGTATAATAAATACTTATAGCTGCCGAAATCTTGATTACATCCCAAACCGTAAATATTAATACACCGGCTTTGAAAGCTTCACTAAAATTTCCACCAAAAAAGAGTGAAAGATAAGCCG
>CAYLVF010000228.1:858-3144 GCA_964387045.1 uncultured Melioribacter sp.
GATAGAAGAATAGTTAACGTACCAAGAACCATTGCGGCGGTGATAATAAAAAATGATTTGTTATTTTCTGAAATTTTCCCAACTAAAAATGCGGCTACCGGGAAAGCAATCAAATATCCTCCCGTTGGTCCAACTAAGGCGGCAAATCCCATATTAAAATTTGCGAAAACCGGCAACCCAATTGCACCAACGGTAAGATAAGCTATTTGGCTTAGTGCACCGTTTCTTGCCCCCAAAAATGCACCGGATAGAATTACTAACATTGTTTGTAATGTGAAAGGAACGGGTTTAACCGGTATGCTTACCTGCGCCGCAAATACCGTTAATATAGAAAAAGTTGATATCCAGAAAAGTTGTGTGGTGGTAACCTTACCCAGATATTTTACTAATATGTTTGTCTTAACATTTTCTTTAACTGACATTTCTACCTCGATTACTAATTTAAATGCTTTATGAAGAATTTATTTGTTTCGTTTAATAATTTATCAAATTTCTCGTTCGTTCCGGCAAATGGATGTTGAACATTAAATGTATGCCCGGTATTATGAATAATAAATAATTCTGTTAAACTTTTATCCGACCATTGATAAAGAAAATTTGCTTCGTCTACCGGTACTGCCAAATCTTGATCACCATGCGCAATAAGAAAAGGTTTTCGCAATTTCATAATTGCGGATTCTAAATTTAGACTTAATTTTTTATTTTTTTCGATGTCTTCCAAAAAACTATAATTCATCCGCATTAATTGATTGGTTCTTGTATTCAAGACTTCAAAATAACCTTTTTCTTTCCAATCTTTCTTTTGCCGTTCAGAATACCTATCAAGTTTTGCGACAGCAGACCAAGTTGCAACTGCAGAAACATTTTCATTTGCGGAACCGACTAAAATTGAAATAGCTCCTCCCCTGCTGTGCCCCAATAAACCAATTTTCTTTTCGGAATTGATTTCACCGAAAAATCCATTATTGTAAGAACTAATAAGATAGTTTAATTCTGCTACTTCACGGGAATATGTATTTTTTGCGAATTTATCTAATTCTGTGAATTCGGTTAGATTACTTCCTACCCCGTTAAGCGAAAAATTAAATGTAATAACAAAAAAACCGTTCTTAGAAAAATAATCAGCTAAATATGGGTTGAATCCCCAATCTTTAAATCCTTTAAAACCATGAACAAAAATCAAGCAACTATCAGCAATGTTTCCGTATGTTGATATACTAATTTTTTCGTTATCATGGGTCTCAAGCACATAATCTTTGCTCATAGTCTTAAATATGCCTATTAGAGTCTGAAAAGTCAAGATTTTATAATAGAATAAAAATAAAACCCAAGACCCCAATAAAATTTATTTTTTTGCAGCCAAATAGTTATTTTTCAAAAGTTTATTGAGGAAGTGTTTTGTTAATTTTCTCTTTTTCTTAGAATAATCAAAAATTGATTCACTGTTGGCGAATTTGCAATTTTAATTTATCTTCAATTAGCGTTAATAATAATTAAAATCAAGGATTACCGATCAGCATCGAAAACGTTGATGCAAGTTTTTTCGGAAATTTGAAGGAACAAGGAGAATCAAAAGGCTTATAATAAGTAGAATTAATTCAAGAATTGATCTGCTTAGAAAAACAAATGAACAAATTACTAGTTATACCATCAATCGATATAAAAGACGGAAAAACAGTTCGCATAGTACAGGGAATTCCCGAATTGAATTGCAGTGCATATGGTGATGACCCTGTTGAGATGGCGATGATTTGGCGTGCTGAAAACTCTAAAACTATTCATGTAGTAGATTTTGACGCTGCTCATGAACATTCACATAAGAATTTCGGCGTGGTACAACAAATCTGTAAATCGGTAATTATTCCTGTTGAGTACGGCGGCGGAATAAAAAACCTTGACGATGCGAAAGAAGTTTTCGATCTTGGTGTGTTTCGAATTGTAATAGGAAGTCTCGCTTTTGAAAATGAATTAGAATTCATTAAAATATTGAGCGAATTCGGAATACAAAAAGTTGCCGCAGCTATTGATGTAATCGACGACAAAGTGATTATACGCGGGCGCAGTATTAAAACTGATATTAATGTAGTCGATTATGCAAAACGTCTTGAATCAATAGGAGTTTGCAGAGTTATTGTAACCGATGTAAAAAAAAATGGGATGATGAGTGGACCCAATATTAATTTATCAAACAAAGTTGCCGAAGAAACAAATTTAAAAGTTACATTATCCGGAGGTGTCGGCGGATACGAAGATTTGAACAAGGTTAACAACGAAAGAAATGATAAA
>CAYLVF010000228.1:3154-3928 GCA_964387045.1 uncultured Melioribacter sp.
TTGATTCAGTTATAATAGGGCGTGCTTTATATGAAAATAAATTTTCCTGTCAAAAAATCTGGCGTGTTGCCGAATCGGGTATTTTTAATTAAAAACGGATAAATAATGGATCAAAACCAAGTAACTAGAACCGGAAGCAGCTTTTGGGCTAATCTATTCAAAACTCCGGCAGAAAAAAGTGATCTTGAGGAACTGCTGCTTTCTATGCCTCCGTTTGAAAACCTAAGTAATAAGTATATCAAATTACTTATGCAGCTTATTCATAACCGCGCTTACGATACTAACGAGTACATTTTCTATCAAGGGGATCCCGGTATTGGTTTATACATGCTTCGTGAGGGGTCGATTAAAATAATTCAATCAATTAATGAAAACGAGCTTGTTGAACTTGCTCATTTATCGCGAGGTGATTTCTTCGGTGAGCTGGCTCTCTTAGATGATGAAGTACGCTCGGGCTCTGCAATTGCACTTGAACCTTCCAGCGTTGCCGTTATATTTAAACCTGATCTTGATGAATTTATTGAAAGGTATCCCAAAGCAGGGATAAAAATTCTTCGCGGAATTTCTAATATAATTTCAACGCGGCTGCGAAGGTTGAATGACGAGTATTTCTCACTTTACATCGATAAATTAAAAATGGAGGAATGAAATGGAACCGATTAAGAAAATATTAGTACCTGTTGATTTCTCCGATTATTCAAAACGCGCTCTTAGATATGCTATTGATTTCTCAAAACATTTTAATTCCGAGCTTATTCTCATTTCGGTAATTGA
>CAYLVF010000228.1:3938-4785 GCA_964387045.1 uncultured Melioribacter sp.
AACCAATGATTTACCCGGCGGATTTTAGCATGGGACAAGTTGCAATTCCTGCAACCGATCAAAATCTTACCGAAAGAATTGAGAATGAATTAAAAACTCTCGAGGAAAACGAAATTGGTGATCAGGTTAAATCAAAAAGAATTATTAAATCGGGCAAACCTTTTTATGAAATTGTTGAAACCGCACGTGAGGAAGATGTTGATTTAATTATAATTGCTACTCACGGGCATACCGGGGTTGAACATTTATTATTTGGAAGTACGGCAGAAAAAGTTGTAAGAAAAGCACCATGCCCGGTTCTTACTTTACGCGAACCTATAAAAGGTTTTCGTTTTGAAAAATGATTTCTAGCAAGTTCGCAAAAAACTATCATAATCTTATCACGGATAATACCTCCGGAAGCCGGGGGTTGTTGATAAAGCTTTATAAATTTTTACGAAACAATCATCATCAAATTGATAGTGATATAATAACCGCACTTCAAGAAAACTTTTCCGAATTCCAATCTATAAGTACTTTCCTTACGGATTTTAGGAGAGCATTTAATAATAATGATTCGGAACAATTCCTTAATAATTATATGGCTGACATAAGCATCTATTCTTCAATCCTTGAAAAAATGAAACCTCATATTGAAAGCTGTAATACATTCATAACTATTTCAAACAGCAAAACAATTTTAGAAGTACTGATATTAATTTCGAAATCCAACAAAAGATTAAAAGTAATTGTAAGTGAAGGCAGACCGAATAATGAAGGGACTCTATTAGCTGAAAAACTAACCGAAAAAAATGGTAGTGTAAAAAGTTTTGTGTAAATGGTTAAAGAAGGACTAGAAGCTAAGCGA
>CAYLVF010000229.1:0-4776 GCA_964387045.1 uncultured Melioribacter sp.
TTTAAGAGCGTAAATGAAAATCAATTTTAGTTATTAAATCGTTTATCTTATTTTTTAATTGAACTTTTTCTTCATCGTTAAACAATCCGCTAAATTGCGAATTTTCCGTATCGATGAAAGCATTATTAAGTTTAACTTCTATATCGTCTACTTTTAGTTTTAGTACCTCATTTTCTTTTTCTAATTGTTTAATTCTTTTCTGAAGAGTTTTATTCTCTTCAGTTACCTCTGTTGTTCGCTGCAGATGTTTATAAACTTGTTTCTCTAGGGATGAGAGTTCATCCATAAAAAAATCATATTTCGAGGAATCTGACAATTATCCTCCGCGCAATTGTGCGTTTAATTTTCTTTTAACTGTTTCGATAGCTTTCCAAAATTCTTTATCTACTTCTTCTTCAGTTAAAGTTCTAGTTGAATCGAAATATTCTAACTGAAAAGCAAGACTTTTTTTGCCCTCACCTAAGCTATCACTTTCAAAGATATCGAATAACTTTATATTTTTCAATAGGTTAGAACTGCCATCTTTAATCGTCTTTTCGACATCGGAATTCATCATATTTTGGTCAAGAACGAATGCACAATCTCTGATTACCTTTGGATATTTTAATAAGGGAGTAAAGCTTTTCTCTTTTATCTCAATTTTCTTTAATTCATCAATGTTTACTTCGGCAGCAAATACTTCTTGCTCAATATCATATTCCTTTAAAAGATTTTCCTCAACTTGTCCAATTTTACATATAGCAATATTCTTATAAGTATATACAAGAATATTCTTTAACCCCTTATCCTCTTTACGATATTCTGTTTTAGTAAATAATAGTATACCAAGTTTATGCAATAATTCTTCTACGGTACCCTTAAGATTAAAAACAGAAACATCAGCAGATTTTGTATACCATTCATCTTCGTTTATTTTACCGGTCATAACCATCAGCAGCATTTCTTTTTCAGAAATATCTCCAAATGATTTTATTTCACCAGTACCAATATTTTCAAACGTGTGCCCAATTTCGAAAAGTGATAGATTGTGTTCTCTAACTTTCAAGTTATTTGAAATTGTCTGCAGTGCTCCCGGTATTAACGATGTTCGTAAATGTGACATTTCTTTGCTTTGCGGATTCATCAGACTAATCGGGTTACCGAATGGAACGTTTCGCTCATTGTTCAATAAACTGTTAGTAATAATTTCATTGAAACCAAGACCGGCTATTTTCTCTCTTAATTCATCAACGTACTTTGATTGATCAACATTTTTTTCAAGTACTACATTGATGTCATTAATTTCGGGGACATTATCGTAGCCATTAATTCTTGCAACTTCTTCAATCAAATCAATTTCGCGTTCAATATCAGGGCGGAACGCCGGAATCTCTGCAGTTAATTTTTCTTCCGTTACTGATGTAACTTTAATACCGAGATTCTTAATTATATCAGTTACTTTGTTCTTATCGATTAAAAAGCCCATTATTTTATTCAACCTATCAAAACGCAAATCGACAACTTTTGGTTGAAATTTATTGGGATAAACATCCAACTCACCTTTACAAACTTTACCATCAGCGAGTTCACCGATTAATTGAGCAGCTCTTCTTGCAGCCCACAATGTTATTTCTATATCAGTTCCTCTTTCAAAACGGAAGGATGCATCTGTGGATAACCCGATTCTTTTTGCTGTTTTTCTAATTCCTGAGGGATTGAAATATGCTGATTCGATAAGAATATTTTTCGTTTTTTCCGTCACTTCCGAATTTTCACCACCCATTATTCCTGCAAAGGCAACCGGTTTTCTACCATCGCAAATCATTAAATCGGTTGGAACAAGTTCCCTTTCTTTTGAATCAAGAGTAACAAATTTCTTTTTATTGCCAGCTTGGCGAACAACAATTTCATTCCCTTCAAGCAAATCTAAATCAAATGCATGGAGAGGTTGTCCAATTTCGTGCAGGACATAATTTGTTGTATCAACAATGTTATTAATCGGGCGCAAACCAATACTTGTTAATTTCTTTTTTAACCAATCGGGAGATTCTTTGACAGTAACATCTTTTACAACTTTGCCGATATAACGGGGACACCCATCAAAATCTTCAATTGAAACTCTTGCAAATTTTGAAGATTCTTCATCGATCTCATTCAAATTAATATCGGGAAGTTTAAATGGTCTATTAAGTGAAGCCGATAAATCTCTGGCGATTCCGATGTGACTTAAAGCATCGGCACGATTTGGAGTCAAATCAATTTCAAATGTTACGTCATCAAGTCCGAGCGCTTTGGAAAGTTCCGTTCCTTCTTTCAAAGAAGAATCGAGTACCATAATTCCATCATGGTTATCGCTTATACCAAGTTCGCTTTCGGAACAAATCATTCCTGTAGAAACTTCACCGCGAATTTTTGCTTTCTTTATTTCAAATTCACCATTTGGAATTACAGCCCCAACTTTTGCAAACGCAATTTTTTGTCCGGTTTTAACATTAGGAGCACCGCAAACAACATTGAAATCTTCTTTACCGTCGGTAACTACACAAAATGTAAGCTTGTCGGCATTCGGATGTTTTTTCGTCTCTTTGACATAACCTACTACAATATTTTCAAAGACTTTTTTATTGTCGATAATTTCGTCAACTTCAAGACCGGCTTTGGTAATAATCTCAGCAATTTCATCAGTAGATAAATCATCTAACTCAATATAATCGGATAACCATTTAAGAGAAATCTTCACAACTTACTCCAAAATTAGAATTGAACAAGAAAACGTTTGTCGTTATCAAAATAAGTACGAATATCATCGATACCGTATTTTCTCATAGCTGTTCTTTCAACACCCATACCAAATGCATAACCTGTATATTTTTCGGAATCAATACCGCAATTTTCTAATACATTGGGATCTACCATACCGCAGCCCATAATTTCAAGCCATCTTCCATCTTTACCGGTTGGCTGCCACCAAATATCAACTTCAGCACTTGGTTCGGTAAACGGGAAAAAACTCGGTCTGAATCTATATTTAACATCTTCACCAAAGAATTCTTTAACAAAATGAATTACCGTTGCTTTTAATTCCGCAAATGTAACATCAGTATCGACAACTAAACCTTCCAGCTGATGAAATAAACAATAACTTTTCGCACTGATTGCTTCATTCCTAAAAACTTTGCCGGGCATAATTGCTCTAAGAGGCGGCTTCTTATTCAGCATTAATCTTATTTGAACCGGAGAAGTATGAGTACGCAGAAGAAAATCTTTATTTACGAAGAAAGTATCCTGCATATCTCTTGCCGGGTGATCATCCGGGAAGTTCAGCGCTTCAAAATTATAATAATCAGACTCAAGTTCTGGTCCTTCATAAACAGAAAAACCCAGCACTTTGAATATTGATTTCATTTGATCTAAAGTCTGTGTAAGAATATGTTTTGTACCAAGTGTAGTCTTAATCCCGGGCAGAGATAAATCCACAAATTCTTTCTGCAATTTTTCTTTTTCTGTTAAAAGATTTTTCTTTTCGTTAAAACTATTCTGTGTAGAATTTTTTAGTTGGTTAAGAACTTGACCGTACTTCGGTTTTTCTTCATTAGGGAGTTCTTTGAATTCATCAAAAAGAGCTGTGACCGAACCTTTTCTTCCGAGATATTTGATACGAAATTCTTCGAGGGATTTAAGATTTGTAACTTCCGCTAACTCTGAATTGAATATATTCTCAAGTTCTTTAATTCGTGTGTGCATAAACAAGATCCGTTAATTTAAAGAAATACCCTCACGGGGAAATAAAATAAATAATTCCCCGATGAGGGTATAGATTAATTCATAGTAAATTTAACTATGTCAGAGAAAGCCTGTGGATTTTCTAGTGCAAGATTAGCAAGCACCTTTCTGTTTATATCCACACCTTTTTCGTTAAGAGAATGGATTAACTTAGAATACGTTGTACCGTTGATTCTAGCGGCAGCATTAATTCTAGCGATCCACAATCTTCTGTATACGCGCTTTTTAATTTTGCGGTCTCTGTAGGCATGAGTTAAGCCCTTCTCAACGGAATTTTTAGCTACCGTATAGACTTTACTTCTCGCGCCCCAATACCCTTTCGCTGCTTTGAGAACTTTTCTTCTTCGTTCTCTTGATGCAACGTTGTTACTAGTTTTAGGCATAGTTCTTCAACTCCTTATTGAATCATTATTTTAACACGTTTTGAATCGGAAGCAGCTACTAAAGTAGCTTTTCTCAGGTTCCTTTTTCTTTTTGTTGTCTTCTTGGTAAGAATGTGGGCTTTGAAAGCCTTGTTTCTTTTTATCTTACCGGAACCTGTTTTCTTGAAGGTCTTAGAAGCTCCGCGATTACTTTTCATTTTAGGCATTGTAACACCTTCCTATTATTTTTTTGATTTACCTTTTTGAGGAGCTAAGATGGTAAACATCGCTCTCCCCTCAAATTTTATTTCCTGTTCAATTTTAGCAACATCTTCAAGTTGACTAATAAATTGTTTTAATAATTGCTCACCTTGTTCTTTGTATGCGAGTTCTCTTCCTTTAAATATTACCGATACTTTTACTTTGTTATTATCACCAAGAAATTTTTCTGCATGTCTTACCTTAAAGTTAATATCATGCGTATCAGTATTCGGGTGAAGTCTAATTTCTTTCAGAACAGTTGTTTGAGTTTTTTTCTTAGCTAGTTTTTCTTTTTTTTGCTGTTCGTAAATAAATTTACCGTAGTCAATAATTTTGCAAACCGGCGGTTTAGCTTGAGGAGCAATTTCAACCAAATCAAGCCCTCTCGCTT
>CAYLVF010000230.1:0-531 GCA_964387045.1 uncultured Melioribacter sp.
CACATTATAAATCGCACTATCGCTTCCCGGGTTATAGAAATAGTAAGAAAAAGGTTCACTGTTTAAAGTTGTGTCAATCTTTTCATACAATCCGCGAATTTGTCCTAACGAATCCGGTATTGCAAGACGTGCACCGCTGATAACTGCTTTGTTTCTATCATCACCGGCAGCTTCAAGAATTGCACGTTCATTATCCCCGATCGAAATATCAACAGGGTTATTTTTATCATCACTTTCTTGAAAGAAACCTACACTGACTTTAAATCTGTCATCAAAGAAATTACTTTTTACATTTCCGGCAAAAAAGTTTCGTTGATATTGTCTGTCTGAATATTCAAAATCAACAGTGATACGGGTTGCCGATGTTATCAAACGATTTGGAGTAAATGTAATTTCCGCATTAGCATATTCGATCGTGTAGTCATTATTCTCGCCTCTTTTCATTTGCTCGCCGTCAATAAAAACACGCTCGCTTCCGGCAATTATAATTATATTGTTTTCGTTATTAGCACCGAATAATCTATAAGGTCC
>CAYLVF010000230.1:541-4773 GCA_964387045.1 uncultured Melioribacter sp.
CACGTAAACCGGCTACTGCACCAACGGCATTAATATCTTCAAATAGAAATTCACCTTTTAATCCTTGTAATTTTCTGTTAACATTTCCGAATTCACCGAGACTTTCGACATAGTCATAGTCACCAAAAGTACCAATCACATTGGGATGACGAACCTCGATAAATACTTTATCAAGTTCGTCTAAAGTTTCGGTATTTCCTTCAGGTTGGATCGGTGTATTTTCATCAGTTAGTGCGGCAACAATTTCTATTTCATCGGAGAGTTGTCCGGATAATTGTAATCTTAAACCACTCTCCAATGTAAAATCTTTGTTTGTCCCGACTGTGAAGCCGCGGACAATAGAACCACTTTTTTGAATATTTTGACCAAAGATTGCATCGGAAGTAAAACTAGAAGATTCAATTTGAGCAATGCGAACGGTATCGCGTAAAGCAGAGTCATATCTTACTATTAGTGATCTCCGCTTAAATTCTTTTTGTAAGGATAGTCTAATAGTTTGATAGGTTACGTAAAGAGTATCGATTAGACGGAAATTAAGTTTTGTGTTTAGACTGATTTTTCCTTTTTCGAGATTGAGGAAATAATCCTCTCGAGAAAGAAAGCGATCATTTAATTTAACCGATTCGGTCTTCGGAATAATTGCAACTGCGCTCAAGAAATATTCATTATTGAAATTAACTTGAAAAGTATCGGTAACAACAGTCGCATTTTTATATTCTTGTGCAAATATCGTAACCGAAAAAAAGAGAAAGAATAATGATGTAATGATTAGTCGGATCAAATGTTCATTTCATGAAATGAAAATCAAAAACTAATGGGATAAATCAACTAATTCAAGAGAAAAGAAAATAGTATTTATTCGTATCTCAACGCTTCGATCGGATCTAAGTTTGACGCTTTTACTGCCGGATAAACACCAAAAATAATTCCGACTAAAGTAGTAACGGTTAAACCAATAATAATCCAATCTATAGGAACAACAACCGAAACATTAATTGCAACTGCGACAATATTGCCGCCAATTACACCAAGTATTATTCCGGCAATACCACCTATTTGCGATAAGACTACCGCTTCGGCGACAAATTGAGAACGAATTATTGCTTTCCTTGCACCAATTGCTTTTCGAATACCGATTTCGCGAGTTCTTTCAGTTACGCTTACAAGCATAATATTCATAATACCGACACCTGCAGCAAGCAGTGCAATAAAAGCAACAACGCCGGCACCAAGTTTAAAATACTTCGTCAAGTCATTAAACTGATCAATCAATTGGTCATTCGTAATTATCTCGAAATCATTGTCAGCACCAATGGGTACTTTTCTGATTACACGCAAAGCCCCGATAACTTCATCCATTGTTAATTCCATTAACTCAGGGCTGGCAGCCATAATAGTGAAAGAACCATTTTCATCTTTGCCGTACATTCTTTGGTAAGCAGTTAAAGGTATTGCTACAAAATTATCTTGACCGCTTCCTAAAACACTTCCTTTTTTTTCAAATAAACCAATGATCTCGAAATTATTACCGTCAATTTTTATTCTCTGCCCAATCGGGTCAATATTTGTAAAAAGTTTATCAACAACATCTCTACCAACAATGGTGTAGAAGCGGGTATGATCCATGTCTTGAGGGGTAAAACCTCTTCCGGATTCAATTTTCCAATCACTTGTTATTACTTCATCGAGATTAACGCCGACAACTCTTACATTAGGATTAGTACTTAGATTTTCATACTTAATTGTTTTTCCACCGGTACTCAATTCAATACCAACAGCTCTTGGCAATATTGTCAATCGCTTAAGTCTCTCACCTTGTTCGGCAGTTAAATCTTTTCGATTTCTATACAAACGCCATTGACCATGCCCCATTCTTACCGCAGGAAATTTTTGAATTATAAAGTTATTTGTTCCTATTGAGCTAAAAGCATCTTCAACTGTTTTCTGAACAGCTCCGATTGCCGTCATAACAATAATAATAGAAAATAAACCGATTCCAATACCTACCAAAGTTAGAATTGACCTTAACTTGTTTGTAGTCAGTGAATCAAGTGCCATCATTATGGATTCTTTAATCTGCATAATTTTCCTTATTCATACCTTAAGGCATCAACCGGGTCCATTTTAGAAGCTTTATAAGCTGGTAAAAATCCGGATATTATACCTACCATGGCTGAAATAAACAGTGCCAGAAATACGACATCCAGAGGCATTGCGGTTGGAAGAAATTGATCTATAACCAAACTGAGCGGATAAGAAATCATTAATCCAATTATACCGCCGATAAGACAAATTATTGCTGCTTCAACAAGAAATTGTATTAGAATTGACAACTGTTTAGCACCGATTGCTTTTCTGATTCCAATTTCTTTTGTCCGCTCTGTAACGGAAACAAACATAATATTCATAATACCGATTGCACCGACAAATAGTGAGAGTGCTGTAATAACAATACCTGCAGCGGCAATAATTCCAACCGTTTGATCATAGACATCGGTAAAAACATCCTGTTGATTAATAGCAAAATCATTCGGATCACCGGGTGGAACTTTTCTAATTGTTCTGAAGACTGCCGTTATTTCTTCTTTTGCTTCATCCATTCTGTCAACATTTGCGACTTTTATATCTATTCTCAAATTTCCTCTTCCACCGAAAACTCTTTCAAAAACTTTTAATGGCATTATTATCTGACCGTCCAGACTGAAAGAACCGAGGAAACCGCTTCCTTGTTTTTCTAGTACACCCACGACTCGAAATGGAAGATTACTTATTTTTATTGTTTTACCGACTGCACTTTCATTGGGGAAAAGACCATCCGCGATATCCTGCCCAATAACACAAACTCTTCTAGATGCCCGAACTTCAATATCATTTATAAATCTTCCATCAGCCGGAATTGCATTTGCTGTGGAAATATAATCCTCTGTAGTTCCGTAAATTAAGGTTGCTTCTACAGATTTATCTTCATATTTAATTGTTCTACCGAAAGTTCTCTTATTCGGTGCCATTGCTGCAAAACCATGATATTTCTCACGGAGTTTCTCATACTGCTCAACAGTAATATCTTTTCTATTCCTATAAAAACGCCAATCTTCGCTGCCGAACCATTCAAATTTATCAATATAGAGAACATCGTTGCCGAAAGATGAGATAGAACTGATAAATGCTTCACGCAACCCTACAATTGCTGTACTCATAGTTGTAACAGCTACTATACCTATAATTATACCAAGAGTGGTTAGAATTGAGCGCATCTTATTTGCACGAATAGCTCTTAGTGAGATTAGGACACCCTCTTTGAATTCGATTAGAAATTTTTTCATTCAGTATTTTTTTTATTCGTGAAATGCTAAAATATTACTTTATTTATTTAATAGGAAACATGTTAATAATAATCACAAAATTAATTGTTGATTAATTATTGTAGTAATTGCTGACAAGCGGGAAAATAAAAACTCTTGTTATATTAAACAGAATTCCCGAAGAAATAGTTTAATGCTTTTTGTCTGATAGAATAAATTATGGGTTAAAAAATCTAAGACATGCCGGAGGAGGTGTGAAAAAATTGTCACCGATTCGGGTAACAGATTTACATTTTATACAAATCGGAATTACTTCTTTGTTTTATTCGAATCGCAGAGCTTCTATCGGGTCTAAATTTGCTGCTTTGATTGCCGGATAAGTTCCGAAAACAATTCCAATAATAATACATAGAAAAACACCAACCATAACCCAGTCAAGCGGAATAACAGCAGTTGCATTTAGTAACGAACCGGCAAAATTTCCTACACCAACTCCCATAATGATTCCGGCGAGTCCTCCAAAAAGACAAAGTACAATGGCTTCAGAAATAAATTGCAGAAGTATATTTACTTTTCTAGCTCCAATTGCTTTTCTAACGCCGATTTCTTTAGTTCTTTCGGTAACCGAAACCAGCATAATGTTCATGATCCCGACACCTGCAGCAAGCAAAGCAATTAAACCTATAACATAAGCACCGAGTCTAATTCCTTCTGTCATGTTATTGATTTGTGCAAGTACCGATTCGTTTGAATAAATATCAAAATCTCTTTCGGCACCGGGAGGTACTTTCCTCAAAGTTCTCATTATACCTTCCGCTTGCATCTGCACATCGTCATAGTCATCCGGGTCATAAACAGCCACAGTTATATTTAGACTACGGCTTTCAGAACCATAATATGCTTGAGAAAATGAAATAGGTACAAATGAAT
>CAYLVF010000231.1:0-4762 GCA_964387045.1 uncultured Melioribacter sp.
GATCAATGGATTTATCTTCCCGCTCTTAAGAAAGTAAAACGAATTTCAAGCGACAGTAAAAGCGATTACTTTATGGGTTCAGATTTCACTTATGACGACTTAGGTGATCGTCATCCTTCTGAAGATACTCATAAACAACTTCGCGAAGAAAAACTTAACGGGGAAGACTGCTACGTTGTCGAAAGTATTCCTAAAGAAAAGGGATATATGTATTCGAGAACTGTTACTTGGGTAATTAAAGATAAATGGATTGGAATGAAAAAAGAATTCTATGACGAGGACGGTGACCACTTGAAAACTTTATCAGTAGAAAAGTATGATAAAATTGACGGTTACTGGGTTATTCTTCATTCGGAAATGCACAATGTTCAAAAGGATCACAGAACAATAATGAATTTGAAAAATGTTCAAATCAACATAGGTATAGATGACGGTATGTTTACCGAAAGAATGATGAAGAGAGGTTTATAATGGTCACAAAGTTAATCAAAACAATATTGATGTTTATTATGATGACATCAATGATCGGCGCACAAGATTTATTTTTAAGCGGTTATGCGAGAACTTATCTCGGTGCACTAACTACAGGCGAAAGTGATTATTCAATTATACAAAATACTTTTGATCTGAACTTCGAGCATAGCCGGGGTGATGTTTATTTCAAAGTAAATCCTTTTCTCTATCATTATTCCGATGATGAATTAGAGCTCGCATTTAGACAAGCATATATGGATTTATATTTTGATTCTTTCGATATAAGGATAGGAAAACAGCAGATAGTTTGGGGTAAAGGAGACGGAGTATTCATAACCGATATTGTTTCTCCAAAAGATATGCGGGAATTTCTTTTGCCGGAGTTCAGTGAAATTCGTGTTGGTGTTACTTCGCTAAAGTTCAATTACTATTCGGGTAACAATACTTTCGAACTTGTCTGGATTCCGGTTTTTACTCCCACTCAAATGCCCGAAGCTAATTCTATATGGAGTATAAAACCAAATTACCCGCTTCCTCACAGTGTTGATTACTCAAATTCGGATGTGAAAAATAAATTAAGCAACAGTGAGGTATTTGCTAAATATTCACTTCTATCTTCGGAAATAGATTTTGAAATTATGGCGGGATACTCTTGGGATGATGACCCTACTTTTCATTCCGAAAAAATATTAAATCCGGCAACCGGTATTGTTGATTCGGTTGTGCTTAAGCCTGAACATCACCGCTTGACAACATTAGGCGGAAGTTTCAGTACTACAATTGGTCCCGTTGTTCTTAGGGGTGAAGGGGCATACTACAACGGAAAACATTTTCAATCAACTAATCCGAAATACTCAGACGGAACAGAAGAGAAAGATTATATTCACTATTTACTCGGTATTGATTACAGCATAGGTGATCTTAAACTAAGCACTCAATTTATTCAGCAGGCAATACTTGATTACAACGATTATCTAATTAAAGATGAGTTTGAAAACACAATGACATTTCTTGCGTCAATGGATTTCTTACGCGAGACTCTTAATGTAGAATTGTTTTCATATATCGGTTTGGAGAACGGTGATGCCCTTGTTCGTCCAAAAGTAACTTATGATTTTATTGATGGCTTTCAAATTCAACTAGGGGCAAATTTATTTTTCGGAGATGAAGGACAATTCGGTAGATTCGATAAAAACGACATGGTATACACAAAGATTAAATACAGTTTTTGATTAAAGGATAACTAAAAATGAAAAAAATTAATTATAACCTAACAGTTAATTTTCTTGTGATAATAAGTTTGTTCTTTATTTCTCAAGACATAATTGCACAAAATAGTAATCAAAATTTACCTTCAGGTTTGGCCGTTTATTCGGAAAGTTTTAATAGTGAACAAACAAAAGAAATCTCTCAACCTGAGAAAAATTATCTACTCCCCGCTGTTGAAATTATCGGGTTGAATCTTTCTCTCGGTGCAGTTAACACATATATCTTCGATCAAGATTTTGCTAAAATCAGCTGGAGAACGATTGAAGATAATTTTAAGACCGGGTTTGTTTGGGATGAAGATCATTTTTTAATGAATCAATTTCTTCATCCATTTCATGGTGCAAATTATTTTAATGCCGCACGTTCAAACGGATTGAGCTTTTGGGAGTCCGCCCCATATACATTCGGCGGAAGTTTAATGTGG
Source organism: uncultured Melioribacter sp. (assembly GCA_964387045.1). GTDB lineage: Bacteria > Bacteroidota > Ignavibacteria > Ignavibacteriales > Melioribacteraceae > SURF-28. Next base: position 2,168 of record CAYLVF010000231.1, read on the forward strand.
GAGCTTTTTATGGAAAACGAGCCTCCTTCCTCTAACGATCTTGTTACAACATCTTTCAGCGGAATAACTTTAGGCGAAATATCATATCGTGTTTCAAACTTAATTATTGATGAAAGTTCAACCGGGTTTGAAAGATTCATCCGTGAGTTTACATCAACCGTGATTAATCCTATGCAGGGTTTTAATCGTCTAATACGAGGTGATATGTGGAAACCGGGTTCACTGAATAAAAGACCCGATTTCAAACTGATTGCTTCTACCGGGGTTCATACCGTGTTTTTCAGTAAAAACATTAATGACAGCAAAACATATTTAACTCTTAGAGCTAATCTTAATTATAGTGATCGGTTTGAAGTTGATAAACACACTAAACCGTTTGACTATTTCTCACTTCACGCTGAAGTTAATATTGCCGAAGGAGATGATATAGTTGGAATATTTGCTAGCGGGGTTATCACAGACAGTAAACTAAAACTTTTTGACAACACCGATAACATAATAGGTCTATACAAAGAAATCGATTTATTTATAAATGATGTATATAAATTAACCGCCGCGAGTGTTACAGGGCAATTGATCAACCGTGTTCTACTTTCAAATTCATTAACGATGGAGAATAATATAAATATATCGGCAATAATAATGGGAGGCACAAATTCACAATATGCAGTTGAAGAAGGGAAAGAGTATAATCTTGGTCCCGGCGCAAGCGGAAGTATCGGGATAAAATTTTTATTCGTGAATTTCGGGGAAGTTTTTTCAAACTATAAACGTTATTGGATACACACACTCTCAGGTGCAGAAAGCAATGAATTTGTTGGACTGCTTAGTGCCGGTATTAACTATCAATTGTATAGTAAAACTGCCCTCGGTTTAGAATACCTTTTATATGAACGTTACGGTGATTATAAGTTTTATCCGAACTACAGTAGTTCAAATACCGCATTAAGATTTTATGTGAGACAAGTTATATAATTTGTGTAGGTTAAAGCAAAAAAGGATGTTATATAATTAATTTGCCGTTGTTTTTATGAGTTAATAAAAAATATACAACTCAACATCAAAACACTCTTTCAACAACTTATAAAAATGTTTCTCGTTTTTTATTTCTATCTCTTCAACACTTTCGTTATTTGTAATCTTCAAACATTTATCTGTGAGTGTAATCCGTCCGTTTCGAGTTGGAATACTGCATAACTTTTTCTGTGTAAAATGCGAATCGGGTGAGGTTTGATGATAATAACACTTTTCAGAAAACTCCGAAATGTTTCTTGGTTTTAAAGAGAATAGATATTCATTTTTCCACCCGCCGGGTATTTGCTTCTGCACAACAAGGTATTCTTCATCAAATTGATTTATTCTAAAAATACCTCTTTCATCTTTTTGTTCAATGCCGGTAATAATTTTAATAGGAGAAAAAGCGAACTCGCCAAATCCTACATCGGTTAACCATTTTTCATTATCAATCGGAACTATAATAGCAAGATGATCAAACTCATCGCCCATTTTTTCTGTGGTGTCAAATACTCGTACCGATACAAGGAACGTCTTGAATCCGATAACTTTCAATAACTCGTTAAACAGTCCGTTAAGCTCATAACAAAAACCGCCTCTTTTGTCATCAACAATTTTCTTGTAGAACTTTTCTACATCAATTGTAATTGGCGTTCCGGTATGTATATCAAGATTCTCAAATGGAATACTTAACAAATGACACTTCTGTAATTCAATTAATGTATCAAGATCGGCACTAAGTTTTTTATTGTACTTAATTCGGGATAAATATTTGTTGAGTTTTAATGCGTGCATAAATAAGTTAAGAATATTCTATAAAAGAATTCATCTTGGATTTCGCAAAACTTAGCAAAGTTTAGGAACAACATAAGGAACAATAGTCAAACCGACAATGAATACCGTAATGATAAAACAAATCTTTAAATAGTAAAATTAGTCCAAAGCAAACAAATTGATTTAATAATTACAATGAATGGTCTCTGGATTAATGAAAGTAATTATTTATTTGATATAGTCAAGCACCGATACAACATTATATCTTTGTGATTCCGCTAATAAACTTTGCAATAGATACAAATGACCGGAACCGTAAAGGATAAAAATTCTATCATCCGCACTTTCTGTTATTCTCTGAATGTTACGGAATATTCTCATATTTCTATTAAACCAGGAAGCCGATAACCAATCTACACCGGAATAATCACCTTCGTGCTCTTCAAAGAGAAATAGATTGTTAAGATAACTTGCATGATCCCGGCTTATTTTTTCCGGCTGATTTGATTCATATAAAATTTCCTGTATTGTTTTATTATGTATGGAAGAGTTTCTTTCATCAACATTGTCTTTATCGGCAGTTAATAAAGAATCGGAGTATGCTTTCAATTTTTCGAACATAGAAAGCTTTTCCTTTTTGGGAGTGAATACATTTATATTATCACCGTCAAAAAATTCGTTGATATTTCCCCAGGCATCAACACAGTAAACGCGTTTGTGGTTCAGCATTTTCGCAAGTCGAAATCCAACCTGATAGCTTTCATTAATCGGAAGTTCATAATTTCCTTTTAAGTATTCATTGTACAA
>CAYLVF010000232.1:0-2116 GCA_964387045.1 uncultured Melioribacter sp.
TCAGAAAAGATTTGCTTGAAAGAAGCTCCGATTCACTTCACACTTATTTGAATTACAAAGTTCATGTTGATGGTGAATCATTATACAACACTCCTGCCACATATTCAGTTTATATTATGGGATTAGTTTACAAATGGTTACTAAACTTAGGCGGTCTCGATAAAATGTATGAAATGAATAAAGAAAAAGCCGGTATCTTATATGATTATATCGACAATAGCGATGGTTATTATAAAGGAACTGTGGTTAAAGAAGACAGATCATTAATGAATGTTACTTTCCGTCTCCCGTCAGAAGAACTTGAAAAGAAATTCATTGCCGAATCATCCGAAAAGGGTTTTTCAGGATTGAAAGGACACAGATCTGTCGGCGGTATTCGTGCTTCTATTTACAACGCATTCCCAAAAAAAGGTGTTGAAGCATTAGTAGAATTTATGAAGGATTTCAAGAAAAACAATTAACATAATTACAAAAACCCGCTCTCAATTTTGAAAGCGGGTTTTTTATTACTTGATTATTATTTTATTCCGGGTATATTACTTTTTATTCCAACCGAATTTGTTCTTCGTTTTATAATGTCTTTATATTTTTTAAATGATGCGGGAGGTTTGAAATGTTATATCAAAAATATATACGAGCAGTTGAAGATCACGCAGAACAGTTAACAAGAAGATGGAGTAAGGAAGTAAAGAATAATCCATCTACTCCCGGTTATAAAAATATGCCCGATAATCTTCTCGATGAAAGAGTTTATGATGTATTCAAAAGACTCGGTAATTACTTAATGCAGGACGAACCGGATTTTCACAAAACCGCGGAACACTTTATTAGACTTGGGCGGGAAAGAGCAAAAGAAGGATTAAAAGTTTCGGAAGTAATTTACGCATTAATATTAGTTCGTGTTGTACTTTGGAATTTTATCGTAGAAGAAGGATTGATCTCAAGTACGTTTGAGCTTCACGAAGGATTAGGTTTTTATTCAAAAGTAAATGGCTTTTTTGATAAAGCTGTTTTCTTTGTGGCAAAGGGTTTTGAAAGCGTCCATTTAAGCGATACCGAAATTTCTCACGGCAGTGATTTCTTCGATAAATCAGTAACCGCTGTAATGAGATGGTTTCTTAAAAAGTATTAAAACATTGGTAATAATTTTTAGTTATTCTAAAACAGAATTATATCGGGGCGGTATGAAAAAAATATTTGTTGTACTCTCGTTAGTCGGTTTTGTCATTTTGTTTTCTTCATGTTCAAAAGAAGAGCTCAAGCTAGAAGTATATAATCCCGAAGCATTTGCATTCCATATCGGGGAAGAATGGGAATTAAATGCCTCTGCACAAGTTAAAGGATTTGAACAATACGAAGAGAATAAAAGTTACTCGTTAAAACTTTCTTATTATGTTAATCTTGTAACTCCTTCGGGCGAGTTGTTTGAGGAAGTAGATTACGGAATGATCGACAAAACAAATAACAACAAAATTTTAGATACCCCTCTCGAAATACAAATAATTCTTGACGGCTCCTTTGAGAAGGGTGATTACATTATGCAAATATTTGTTACCGACGATCATTCCGGTCAAACTGATTCAACACAAGTAAAATTTAATCTTTCCGATTAAGTTCTATCACCAGACAGAAATAATAATTGCTCCGACCAAGAAAACTACCAGGTGATATACTTCATCAATTAAAAGGAGACCGAATTTTTTATCTTCAAATAATCCGGTAATAAAATTTGTAGCTAAAGTAAAACCAAGCCACGTCCAAAAAGCAGTATGTAAAGCACCGCCTATTGTTTCAACGTGAAGGTAAACAAACAGATTTGCCAATACGGCAAGAGCAACGAAATGCCCCAAGAATGCAAGCCCGTAAGTTTTTGCCGGATTAAAACCCTCTTTCAACTGCTCTTCGGTTTTTCCCATATAGCCCATCCACATTTTACCAAAAACCGGACCATACCAAAGAGCTCCTACAATCATTGCCGCAACAGCCGAGATAAGAACGGAAAGGTAATTCACTTCTGCTATATACATAGCCCCTCCTAATGATGTTGTTATTGTTCTTTAAAGAGAAGAACGACCGGATTTTCATTATTTAATTTGTATCCTCGAAACATACCGGG
>CAYLVF010000232.1:2216-4754 GCA_964387045.1 uncultured Melioribacter sp.
AGAGAAGAACGACCGGATTTTCATTATTTAATTTGTATCCTCGAAACATACCGGGTGTATTAAACGGCATTGCAATATTCCCGCTTTTATCGATTGCAATAACACCACCTGTTCCGCCAAGATTTTCTAATTTGTTGTGTATTACATCATTTGCTGCATCGGCAAGACTAATACTATTATATTCCATTAAGGCTGAAATATCATGAGCAACATTAAGCCGAATGAAATATTCGCCTTGTCCTGTAGCAGAAACTGCACATGTTTTATTGTTTGCATATGTTCCTGCTCCGATAATCGGTACATCGCCTACTCTCCCGAACTTCTTGTTTGTCATTCCGCCTGTTGAAGTAGCCGCAGCTAAATTTCCGTTTTTATCTAAAGCAACGGCTCCAACTGTTCCGAATTTTTCTGTACTATCACTTTTTGATGATTCTTTTTCACGTTGTAAAATTTTCTGCAGACTCTCCCATCTTTCTTGAACATAGAAGTATTCCGGATCAACTAATTCAAACCCGTTTTGAAGAGCAAACTGTTCTGCTCCGTCGGCTATCATCATAACATGTTCGGATTTTTCCATAACGGCTCTCGCCAATAAAATTGGATTTTTTATATGATGTAAACCTGCAACCGCACCTGCTTGCAAATTTTCTCCGTTCATTATAGCTGCATCCAATTCATTAATACCGCTTGCAGTAAACACAGCTCCTTTACCTGCATTGAAATAAGGTGAATCTTCTAAAATTATTACAGCCGCCTCCACAGCATCCAAACTGCTTCCACCGTTTTCTAATATTTCGTATCCGGTTTCAAGTGCTTCAGCAAGTTTCTTTTCAAACTCTGCTTCTTGTTCAGGTGAGTATCTCCCCGGCACAATTGAACCGGCGCCGCCATGAATTACTATTCCATATTTTAATTTTGTTTCCGGCTTATCATTTGAACAAGCGGATAATATAAAGGTTAGCAAAACGGCGAGAAAAACAAGTACAAATTTTTTCATGTGTCCTCTTTGGGAAATCATTGCATGAAATTATTTTATATATAGCTAAAAAGCAATTAAAGAATTTATTTATATTAATGTTATATGAAATTGATACTAAAAATATTTTTGATCAGCCAGATATTTACACTTTTAATAACAGCTCAGAGATCTGCGCATTATTTTGATAAACTTAATAATTATACAAATGAAAAATTTTCACATGATATAATCATTCCCAAGGTTTACCATTCCACTTCATTACAGAAAAAAGTTTTTGGCTATCTGCCCTATTGGGAATTAAATAATGCCAACATTCGATTAGATTTATTAACACATATTGCCGTTTTTGATTTTGTCTTGCAAATTGACGGATCAGTATCTTATCCACATGATTGGAATAATAATTTAAACAATTGGATTCAAATCATTGGCAACGCACAAGAAAGCAATGTAAAAGTAATCATGACCGTTTCTAATTTATCATTAACCGATGTTGACAGCAATCTTGTTAGTAACCTAATTCATAACCCATCAAACAAAAGAAAGTTTTTTGAAGATACGAAAAACATTATCACTGATTATCATTTCGATGGAATCAATATTGACTTCGAGAATCTTAAGTTAAGTGAACGCGGTGATCCAATAAATGGATTTATGCAAGAACTTCGGGATTCTTTGGATACTTGGTTTATCGGTAAAGAATTATCATTTGCTACTCCCGCCGTTAATGGGGGTAATCGATGGAAGCTGAAAGAACTTTCGGAAATTTGTGATTACTTATTTATTATGGGTTATGATTACCACGGGAGCTGGAGTGAGAATGCTGGTCCTGTTGCTCCCCTTACAGGAAACGAAGTTTATAATCGACGTAATTATGAAACAACAATTTCTAATGATTATGCCGATGTTGAGCGCTCAAAAATAATTTTAGGTGTACCTTATTACGGAGCCGAGTGGTTAGTTGGAAATAATGATCCTTACACAAATGTTATTCCCGAAGGAAGCCCGAATACGAATTGGGTTAAACATGTAAACTATGAAGACGTTCATCTTCTTTTTGCTGATAATAACTATTCGATATTCGATGAAATATCCCAAACGACCTATGTAATGATTCCGCAAGGCAGCAAGTATAAATTAATTTGGATGGATACTGTTCCAAGTTTAGAGTTAAAATATGATTTTGCACTCGAAAAAAACTTAAGCGGTATCGGTATTTGGTCACTGGGTAAAGACGGAACACGAAATGAACTCTGGAATTTAATCGAGAAAAAATTTGCAGATACAACAACAAGTGTTGTAAACGAAATAATAGTAAATGATTTTGTTTTATTTCAGAATTATCCCAACCCTTTTAATCCAACAACTACAATAAAATTTACCATCCCAACCGTAGGGGACGAATATATTCGTCCCCTACAAACACGACTTGTTGTTTATGATATTCTCGGACGAGAAGTTTCAACTCTTATAAACCAAAAACTTTTACCGGGTAAACACGAAATAATTTTTGATGCAAGTAATCTATCGTCCGGAATATATTTTTATACTTTAACTCA
>CAYLVF010000233.1:0-4695 GCA_964387045.1 uncultured Melioribacter sp.
TGTAGCTAAAAACTTTATCGAAGTTAAACTAAGCGAAAGACAAATCTCAGGACCGTTAAAATATTTTTCCGAACGCTATCCTAATGTCGAATCTATACAATTAGTACATAATTTGCCGCAGGAAGAAGAAAGAGGGTCAATAAAAATATTGAAAGCGGGAGAATGGCTTAGCAGCTTAAGCGCTTAGTTATATTTAATACCACATAATAAACTACAAATTTGGCATAAATGCTTTTCATCTAACAGCATTTCAACAGTTTTCAGCAATCTTTTTTGGCGAGTTTCAAGTTTTTTGCTTCGGTAATAAACTAAATGATTTTTATTCAATAACCAATCTTCCATTTTGGGACTAAAGTCCGTTTAGACAGTAGTTATTTTCTCCGTCCACTGAAGTGGACGGCAATAATATGGCTTACATAACACACTCTGAATCCGACGGCAATATTTAATTGTTGCAGCTTTATATCATACTCTGATGAGGTTAGCATTACGATTCAAATCCCCTTCTACTTAAAACTCCGTTTGCGTAATAATGTTTTACTTCTTTCATTTCTGTGACTAAATCGGCGTGGTCAATTAATTCTTGCGGACAGTATCTTCCGGTAAGTATTAATTCTTTGTTGGAAGGTTTTAGCTTAACAACATCAATTACATCTTGAAGTTCAACCAACTTAAAATAAATTGAGACAATTACTTCATCTAAAATGATGATATCATAATTATCTTTTGAAAATTCATCTTTTACTTTTTGCAAAGCTAATTTCGCTTTATTCTTTTCTTCTTCGTTTGGCAGTTCTTTTTTATAGACAAACTCGTCACCGCAATATTGTTCAATTGTTATATACTCTTTAAAATGTTTCAGAGCTTTTAATTCGCTGTAAGGATATTCTTTCATGAACTGAATAATGAGCGATTTAAATCCAGCACCGGAAGCACGAATGGCTTGTCCGATTGCGGCAGTTGTTTTTCCTTTACCGTTGCCGGTATAGATTTGAATGTACCCTTTCTCGAGATGTTTTCGTTCAACATTCATTTCACATTTCCTAAAAAAAAGAGATTATTAATCTGTAAACCTCTCTGTGGTTCTCAGTGCTCCTCTGCGAAACTCTGTGTCAAAAAAAGAGGTTACGCCGAGTACCGCAAAGAAAAATTAGTTACTTTATCTTCCCGTTCAGAAGCTCTTTAATCAAGCTATCGGTTTTGTAAACATGTTTCAGTGATTCAATTAATCCCTTTGAATCGACTGCAACGGCACGATTATTTTCAGGAATAAAAAGATAATTTCCGGCAAGACTTTCCATATTGCCGTCAAATACTAGACCAATTACTTCACCATTTTTATTTACAATTGAACTGCCGGAATTACCTCCCACTATATCAAGAGTTGCAGCAAAATTAATCGGAGTACTTAGTTCTAATCCATCGGGGGGAATTTGCCAATTTGGTGTTAAACCCCATGGATAAAGTTTTTGACCAAATGAAAAGTAACGATCGTACAAACCGTAATATGTAGTTTTACCGGGGGCAATCGTACCATTGTATTCATAACCTTTTATTACACCGTCTGATAATCTTAGCGTACCAGTAGCGTCAGGAGGCATTTGATCGCCGTATACTTTTACAATTAATTTGCCGAGTTCTTGATTGAGTACTGTAAGAGTCTGATTAATTTCTTTGCTCTTTTCAATAATCTTTTCCAATTCATCATTTGTGTTTTCAATGAAGTAAATGAAAGGATCATTCATGTTAGAAATTTCAGCTTTGGACATATCAGTTAGACTTAGTACTTTTTCTCTACTACCCAAAATTGAATTCGATAAAATATAATCAACTGCTTCGTTTCCTTTTTTACCGTTAAATAATTTTTTAGTTAACGGATTTTCCTCACCCAATTCAAAATAAACTGATGAAACAAATGCGCGAAGAATTTTTCTCTCTAACTCTTCATCAAAATCTTCGGGATATATTTGTTCAAGAGTAGTTCTTAGATTTTCTTCTTTAAATTTCTCTTTGCGTTCGTCATTCGGCAAATTCAATTCATTAACTAGTTCGTAAATATCTTTAGCCATTTGCAAATATTTTGGTCTGCCCCATGGAATAAGATTATAGAGAAATTCTTTAAAACCTAATTTTCTTTTGTCGCTGAATAAACTTTCGAAGCTATTCCACAAATGCCCGTATTCCGATTTTAATTCCGGATCATTTTCAACAATGTTTCTTAATTTTTCTTCAAATACTTTTTTCCTACTCATTAAAGTTTCATCTGTAATTCCGTCTTGCCTTCCGTGAAATACTTTTCTGGAATTACCGAATCCCATAACTCTGTTCAGCAGTTCTGATTCACGTTCAGGATATTTTTCGAACATTTCGTAATAAGCATTATAAACTTCATCGAGATATTGAATCATAAACGGATTCTGAATATCCCGTATATATTCGAGTTCGGCAACAGATAATTGTCGATTTGTACTGCCGGGTCTGCCGATAATAAAAATCGGTTCACCTTCTTCTGCCCCTTCGGAATTATATTTAAAGAAATGTTCAACCTTCATTGGTTCACCGTTTTCATCATAAGCTCTTACAAACATAAAATCGAGTTCGTAGCGCGGATAAGTAAAGTTATCCCAATCCCATCCGGTTGAAGCAATTTGAAATTCCGGAGCCATAACAAGTCTTATATCACTATATCTTTCATAAAGATAAAGTGAATATTTACCGCCGTTGTATAATGTTACTACTCTTGTTACAAGACCGGTTTCTTCTGAAAATTTATTTTCTATTTCTTTTATCTTTTCATTTCTTGCTTCAACTTTTTCTTTATCATTATCAAACTGATTCATTGCAGAATTAATTTCATCGGTAACATTAATTATTTTAATAAGTTGATCGACGAACAAACTTTCAATTTTTCTTTCATCTTCAAGAGTTTCCGCATAGAAACCATCTTTGAGTAAATCTTCACCATCTCTCTCAACCGATACAATACCACCTCTGGCACAATGATGATTAGTCATAATCAAACCATCTTCTGAAACAAAAGCAGCGGAACATCCGCCGCCGAATTGCAATGCAGCTTTCTGCAATTTTTCAATCCACTCATCCGTAGGTTCAAAACCGTATTCATCTAAAAAATAGTCAAGCGGAAGATCATCGAAAGTCCACATCTTACCAAAATCTGTTAAGTAATTTGTATTTGGCGAGAGTGTTTGTTGAGCTAAGTAAATTGTTGAGAGTAAAAAGAAAGCAACAGTATATACTGCTGCTTTCTTGATAAAATTAAAAGTCATTTTATGTCTGTCAATTTTATTCATCATAGTACCAAATTTTATTTTACAATTTTGTTGTTTTTAATTTCTTTTAGCAATCTATCGGCTTTGTATATATCACGAAGTGCTTGAACTATACCTTCGGCGGCAACTGTAATTGATCTGTTTGTTTCGGGCATAAAAATAAAATTACCGATTATGGATTCAATATTACCGTCAAACGCAACGCCGACAAACTCACCGGCTTTATTGACAATTGGGCTTCCGCTCTGTCCACCTATTACATCTATATCGGTTATAAAATTCATTGGAGTCGAAAGGTCGAAATCTGCAGGATAATTAACCCATCTTTCAGGTAAATCCCATGGAAATTTTTTATTGTGAGAATAGTATCTGTCATATAATCCATAAAAAGTTGTAAAGTAAGGAGCAATTGTTCCATTATATTCAACAGTTTTAACTTGTCCGTCACCAATTCTCATTGATCTGTTTGCATCAGGCGGGATGGAGGTACTGTAAATACTGAACATAACTTCACCGAGCATTTGGCTCAAAACTTTTTCGGTCTCGTTAATCTGATCATATTTAGCCTGAAGTTCTTTTAATTCGTCAGTAGTCCGGAGGATGAATTGTATAAACGGATCTTCACTTTCTAAAATAGCTTGTGATCCTTTTGCCGCAATTTCTTTAATTGATTCAGCACTAGTTATCACTGATTTACTTTTTGCATATTCAACTGCTTCATAACCTGTATGATTATTTGCAAGTAATTTTACAATTGAATGATCATTGCCAAGATTTAATTTAATGTAATCAAACTGAACTTTTAGCCTCGCATCTTCTAATGGGTGATCGAACTTCTCCGGATAAATTGAATTTATTGTTTCTTCCAAACTATCTTCTTTGTATTTGGGATTTCTTTCCTCTTCGGGAAGTTCTAATTCATTTGCTAACTCTACTAAACTTTTTGCAATTTTAAAATATGTTGGAGCAAGTCTTCCGGTAACGGTATATGCCGCAACTTTCTCACTATATTTTCTCGCTTCTTCTCTGTTAACTTTAATGGCATTCCAAAGATGACCGTAATTTTTTTGCAGTTCAGGATTTTTTGCAATTTCGGATTGAAGATTTTTATCAAATCCTTCTTTTCGCGCAATTAGGTATGGATCGTTTAATCCCTTTACAACATTTCTTGCTACCTTTTCCGAATTGCCTACAAAACTTAACATACCGGCAAATTCATCCTGACGCTCAGGATATTTTTCCATCAACGCATAAAGTTCCGTCAACATTGAGGTCATCAAAAATGAATAATTTCTATAGGTGATATCCCGATTAAAACGCAACTGATCAGCTGTTTTTAATCTACTTGTTGAGCCGGGACTTCCGATTATAAACAACAATTCATCTAACTCAACTCCCGATGTAT
>CAYLVF010000234.1:0-4686 GCA_964387045.1 uncultured Melioribacter sp.
GAGATTAAAAAATGACGCACTCAACAGAAAACTTGACGGTAGAGATTGGGAAGATATCGCAAAAACTTTACGCGACAGGTATCATCGCTATCATAGAATAATTTTACAATATGCACCCGAAGATGTGTTTCAATTATATATGAATGCATATACCGATGCAATCGATCCGCATACATCATATTTCTCTCCGATTACATCCGAAAATTTTAACATTGATATGAGTTTATCGCTTGAAGGAATTGGAGCTCAATTAACATCCGAAGACGATTATACTAAAGTAAGCAGAATAATTCCCGGTGGTCCTGCAGATAAAAGCGGTTTGCTTAAAAAGGATGATAGAATTATAGCGGTAGCACAAGGCGAAGACGGAGAAATGGTAGATGTTGTGGGTTGGAGACTCGATGACGTTGTTCAATTAATTAGAGGTGAAAAAGGAACTCTTGTCCGGTTGTCGGTTATTCCTGCCGAAGCAGAATTAAATATGTCTTCAAAGGAAATTCAAATTGTTCGAGATAAAGTTAAACTGGAAGATCAAGCTGCAAAAAGTGAAATAATTTTACTCAACCACGACGGAATTGAATATAAAATAGGTGTAATTGATATACCCGCATTTTATATTGATTTTGAGGGACAAAGACGCGGAGATCCCGATTATAAAAGCACAACACGCGATGTTAAAATGTTATTGGAAGAATTAAAGAAAGAGAATGTTGACGGAGTTATTGTTGATCTCCGCGAAAACGGCGGCGGCTCGCTTCAGGAAGCAATCGAATTAACAGGGTTATTTATTGAAGAAGGTCCTGTTGTTCAAGTTCGTAATGCAAACGGTACGATTGAAATCGGCAACGATCCCGATAAAGAAATAGTTTATGACGGACCGCTTGCCGTAATGATAAATCGTTATAGTGCATCGGCTTCAGAAATTTTTTCAGGCGCAATTCAAGATTACGGGAGAGGCGTTGTTGTTGGCGAAACTACTTACGGTAAAGGAACCGTTCAAAATCTAATCGACTTGGGAATGTTTAACAGAAACAACGGCGAGAAGCAGGGCAGAGTAAAAATGACCGTTGCAAAATATTACCGTATAACCGGAAGCAGTACACAACATATGGGTGTTATACCGGATATCATTTTTCCCAGTGCGGTTGATGCACATGAGTTTGGCGAAAGTTCAAAACCGAGCGCTCTTCCATGGGACCAAATTAAATCAAGCAGTTATCATAAGTTTTCCGATTTAGCAAGGTTCTTACCCGATATTCGCAGAAAACATGAAAACAGAATTAAAAATAATTTAGAATTCCAATACATTCTTGAAGATATTGCCGAGTATAATGAACGGAAAGATAAAAAAGAGTTTTCTTTAAACGAGGAAGTAAGAAAACAAGAACGTGAATTAGCAGAAGCAAAGAAGAAAAAGCGAGAAGAAGAACGCAACTCGAATACGGAAATAACAATTATTGAAAAAGGTGAAGTAAGTAAAAAAGATTTACGAGTTGATGACCCCGAGCTCGAAGAAACAGGACACATACTTGCAGATCTAATTGCAATGAACGTCGGCTAAATTTTATTAACCTTCGAGGTAAGGGATTGTTCGAAAGAGCATAATTTCCTCGAAGGTTACTATCGTGTAGAATTTAATCAAAAGCAACCTTGAAGGATACAAAGCATGAAACAGCTTACGCTTATCTTCAAGGTTTTTTATTGTACTAACATTTTAAGCATTTTTTCCGGCGAATCAACCGGTAATTCGCATGCAAAATTTTTACAAACATAAGCCTGCGGTTCTCCGAAATCGAAATTATAATTTGCTATAAACGGTGCAAGTATTTTTAGTTTGTTTAAATTCTTTTCCGTAACAACCATCACAACTTTATTAGGGAGATAGTTTTCATTCAGTACTTTAATAAACGGCTGTAAATCGGTTTCGTTTTCTGCTGCAAGAATAATCTCATATGATGTATGTTTTGCAAAATCAAATCCGCATAAAAAGAAAGTGAAAGCTTGAGGGGATTTTTTAATATTTTCCGAATAAGATTTACTTAACAGTTCGGCAATCTTCTCATATTCTTGATTCGATGTTAATCTCCCAAGCTTGATTAAGTTATTCATCATAACGGAACTGCCGGAAGGAATCGCGCTGTCATAAATTTCTTTTGTTCTTACAAGCAGGCTTTCTCCAAAATCGGGTGTGAAAAAGAAACCGCCGTTAACCCAATCCCAATAATGCTCCATTGCCGTTTTATTTAATTCAATAGCCTGAGATAAATATTTTATATCAAAGGTTGACTCATGCAACTCTAGCAATCCCCAAATATTAAAAGCATAATCATCAAGTGTTGCGGTTAACTTTGATTCGCCGTCTCGGTAACGATGAACGAGTAGACCGTCTTTCCTTCTTAGCTTTTCGTTGATGAAGTTAAAAGCTTTATCCGCGGCTGATAAATATTCGGGATTATCAAAAACTCTTCCTGCTTTCGCAAGAGCAGAAATCATTAACCCGTTCCAATCGGTTAATATCTTATCATCTTTTTGCGGATGAACTCTATTTTCTCGGTTTGCAAATAACGTTAATCTTGCTTTGTTTAGTTTGTTAATTAATTCTGCAGGATCAATTCCGCTTTTTTTTACAATTTCTTCGATCGATTTTGTAAGATGAGGAATATTAGTTCCGTTCCTATCTCTTGTTGACTCTTCTTCGTAGTTGCCGTTATCGGTAAAGTTAAAAATTTTACAAAACAGCTCACCTTCTTCTTCACCTAAGATTGTTTTTATTTCTTCTGTTGTCCAGACATAAAATTTACCTTCTTCGCCCTCGCTGTCGGCATCTTCGGCGGAATAAAATCCACCCTCCGGTGAAGTCATATCACGTAAAACATATTCCAGAATTTGTTCTGCGGTCTTTTTGAAGCTTTCGTTGTTTGTTGTTTGATATGCTTCGACATAAGCATGAGTAAGCATTGCTTGATCGTATAACATTTTTTCGAAGTGGGGCAAAAGCCAATGTTGATCGGTGGAATAACGATGAAAGCCGTAACCGATGTGATCAAAGATTCCCCCCTTTCTCATCTCCACTAGAGTTTTCTTAACCATTTCGAGGGCTTTGGTTTCATTGTTTTTTTTATAATAACGAAGAAGAAAAAGTAAATTATGCGGACTTGGAAATTTCGGTGAAGAACCAAATCCTCCGTACTTCTCATCGAACCTTTGTGAGAAATATTCGTATGTATCAGCGAGAATAACAGAAGGAATCTCAGTTCCTTGATCGCTTATCGAATTCTGTTTGAGAAAACCGGTAATTTGATCTGCAGTATTTTCAATATCATCTTTTTGATTTTTCCATGCCCGGTCAATGTTCTTAATCAATTCAACAAAACCGATTCTACCGTAACGGTTTTCTTTCGGAAAATATGTACCGGAAAAGAATGGACGTTTATCGGGAGTCATTACAATCGATAGCGGCCAGCCGCCTTGACCGGTCATCATTTGGCAGACAGTCATATAAATGTGATCAATATCGGGGCGTTCTTCTCTATCGACTTTAATCGATATAAATACATCGTTCATTAATTTTGCAACGGCGGGGTCTTCAAAAGATTCACGCTCCATTACATGACACCAATGACATGTTGAATAACCGATTGAAAGAAATACCGGCCTGTTTTCTTCTTCGGCTTTTTTGAATGCTTCTTCACCCCACGGATGCCAATCAACCGGGTTATACGCATGCTGCAAAAGGTACGGACTCTTTTCATTAATTAGTCTGTTTGTTTTTTGTTGTTCCATAAAATTTCCTTTCAAAAAAATACCCCGTTAAAAGGGGTATTTGAAAAATTTAATATCTAGCTGAGAAGTTCAGAACTAATCATCTTTCATTGCTCTTCCAACAAGTCCTATGATTAATGAAAATAACGTAGCCCCGATAATCGACCAGACAATTGGAAAAGTTCTACCGCCGATTGTAACAGTCCATAATAAAGGAAGTCTAAATTCTTCGGCAATCCATAAACCAAGCCAAGCACCAATAAATCCAACAACAATTGAGATTATGCAGCCGCCTAGATTGTAGCCTGCTATACTTTGACCGATTGCCCCGCAAATAGCCGCAATAATTAGAAGCAGCAAGAAACTTAATAGTGTCATTTTCCCTCCGGGCTAATCATTGATATTCAAGATATGAATTTAATAATTAAGTGGAAACAACAACCCTTATAAAGTAAGTAAAATTATCGAAATCAAACCGGTAACTAATGATACAATACCGATCCTGTTTAACGATTCTTTCCAAATTAGAAAAGCCAAAACAGCGGTTAATAAAATTATCCCGATGTTTACGACCGGATAAACCAAAATAGCGGCAATACTCTCTAACGCCCCTATTAGAAATACACTGCTAAATACATTTGGAATCCCCAGCACCGCTCCGCTTACAACAGTTTTTTTATTTAAGGGAATTCTTTTAAACAGAATTACTCCGAATGAATAAATAAATGCAAAGAAAAAAATTGAAAAAATAAAAAACTGTTTTTCAATTATCGGTTGTGTTTGTTGAAAAATTTTCATGGAAAAATCGGCGATACCGATACCGATCATCAAAACAAGAAGATAGCCGTAGTCTTTTAGAGTAATTGTTTTTGTTTTATCTCTTCTTAACGATAGATAAAAAAGATAAATTGTTAAACCCGTTAC
>CAYLVF010000235.1:0-4680 GCA_964387045.1 uncultured Melioribacter sp.
GGATTTACAGCAGAATTATAATTATCAATATGACAATCAACACATATACCCGAAGTTCCAGCATATCCGTTTGAATGACACTCATTACAACTTTGTCCTATATGAGCACCTGTAAGAGGAAAATTTGTATTATTATGATCGAATGAGACATCCGACCAAGCGACCGTAGTATGACATTGTTCGCATTCCAATGGAAAACCGAGTGAACTATGTTCGGGGGCATTAATATATTTATCGTGATGACAGTCATCGCATAATGTTGATGTACCGGCATAACCTGATTTATGACAATCTTGACAATCAACTGAAATATGTGAACCGGTTAAAGGAAAATTGGTTGTATTGTGATTAAAACCGTCATCAGCTTTTCCGGTAGGATGACAAGAGAAACAAGCGTTACTTTCATATATATAACCGTTAACTTCTCTGTGCTCTTCATCCATATCGGCTCTATTATGTTCGTGACAATCAACGCATGAAAAAATTGAATAATTATTTTGGTCAATATGACAATCCGAACAATTTATCCACTCACCCATATGTTCTCCCGAATATATCGGAAAATACTTTACATCATGATCGAATACTGCAGGCAGCCAAGCGTTTTGGTTATGGCATTCTTCACACTCAAATGTAAAATTTAATAATCTGTGTGGAGGATTTATTGTTAAGTTATATTCTTCTTCGTGGCATCCTATACATCGATTGGGTGTGCCTGTATAACCAGCAGAATGACATTGATTGCAGTCGGATGCAATTAATGCATGTGCCCCTATTAATGGATAAATATCATTGTGATTTTCAAATTTTGCAGGTGACCAACCCGGACTTAAAGAATGACATATTGCACATTCGGTATCAAACCCGTTTGTAACATGATTTATTATCTGCGCATTTTCATAATCGGAACGATGGCATTGATAACAAGAAGAGCTTAAACCGGCGAAAGTATTTTGAAGATGACACTCGAAACAGTTGCTGATATTATGCCCTAGCATTAAAGGGAAAAAACTATGTTCAAATTTTCCCATCCCCCATTGATTGTCTGTTATGGAATGGCAATCTTCACAATTAATTGAAAATCCGGAGACAATATGATTTGGACTTTGTGCGGATTTATATTCATTACTATGACAATCGTAACAATTAATACCAACCGGTTCAAACCGAAGATTAGAAACATCAGTATGACAATCTTCACAATCAGCAAGAGCGTGACTTCCTACCAAAGGGAAACGGTTGAACTCATGTAATTCTTTTATTTCGGTTACAATCCAAGAATTAAAGTTATGACAACTCTCACATTCCTTCCCAAGAGTGGTCTGATGCATATCGGCGTGGCATTCAAAACAATTGTTAAAAACATTTTTGAAAACGAGTGATTGGTGACAATCTGTACAAGTTATACTTTTGTGTTGTCCAAGTAGATTAAAGTTCGTCCTCGAATGATCAAATGAAACATTCGCTAAATCGACTTTCCAGCTTTCCGTTGTATGACAAATTTCGCAGTCAAGATTAAAAGCCTCTCCGTGCGGCACTTGTGCAGAAAGCGATAAGACAATTAGGATTAAGACAAATGACAGCTTTTGCATTTTATCTCATCATACTTATATTTAATAAAATCACCATTAGGTGTATGAATTTTTTTATGACATTTTTCACAACTAATTTTAGCATGTGCACCAACAAGTGGGAAACGCGATTTACTATGATCGAAGTTCACGGGTTCCCAATCCGTAAAACCGTGGCATCTCGAGCAGTCGGTTGTTCCATTCACAATGAATTGGTTAAAATGAACATCTTTATGACATTTTTCACAACTGGAATCAAGTTCTTTGAATACTTGTTTTGTAATTCCTCCCTTTTCAATAAAGTGACAACTAACACAACTAGTTGTGTTGTGTTTACCTAATAATTTGAAATCTGTTTTGTTATGATCAAATTTTACTTCACTCCATTGTGTGGTGGAATGACAATATTCACAGTTATTTTCACCAAAGTATTCAAATGATATTGCACCGCCGTGAAAATTTTCATGACATTGAATGCAGGTAAGATCATGAAATAAAAATTGGTAGTGATTTTCCTTTTTATGACATTCGCCGCAAGGTAAAGCCAGATGCGCACCTGTTAAAGGAAATTTTGTAGTTTGGTGTAATTCTAAAGTGTAAGTTGAAGGTGAAAATCCTTCTTCGATATGACACTCCAAACAATCTTTAATTTTATTTTGTAAAGTAAATTCTCCCTTGTGAAAATCATCATGGCAATCGATACATTTTTCATGTTGGGGTTTACTGCTCATTGATGTTTTATGACAATCAACACATTCAACAAACCGATGATTACCTCTAAGCGGGTAATTTGTTTTGGAATGATCAAACCGTTCTAAATTTTTTATAATCTTGAAAGAAACCGCAGAATGACAACTTTCACAATCGCTGCCAAATTTACCTTGATGAATATCGTGATGACAATCTGAACATCGCGAAAATTTTATTCCGGTAAATACCTGAAATTTCTTACCATTCTTTATCTCAATTTTGTGACATAACTGACATTCAATCTTTATGTGAACCCCGGTCAATTTGAATTTTGCAGAATTGTGATCAAAAAATACGGCAGGAATAAATTTTTCAGTGTTATGACAAGCATTACATTTTACTCCAAGTGTTCCGATATGAGGGTCTTCGTGACAATGGTTACAATTATTTGACAGACCTAAATAAGTTGCTTTCCTTTCTTTTAGGTTTTCATCAAGTATAAATTCAGGTTTATGGCAGTCTTCACAATTAATTTTACTGTGTTTGCCTGTTAGTTCAAATTTTGTTTGGGTATGATCGAATTTGTGTTTATCGAAACGAATTATTTGAAAATCTCTTCCGTGATGTTCGCTATGACAGCTGTAACACTTTTGAGATTTAACTTCGTTAAAAGAATGGTATCCCTTATTATTGTTTAATAATGCATTTATTACAGTATGACAGTCAAGACATTTTTCGTTTTTTACTTCTTCACCAAGTTCATGGCATTTTACGCAATTACTTATACCTTCTAAATGTTTGTGAAACTCCGTGAGATCACCGGGGGAAATTTGAGCAAGAATTGAAGAGATAAAAACAATATATGAAAAAATTAATTTCACTTTTGTTTATGCGAAAAAATAGTTTCGCCGTATTTTTTTGTAATTGTAATTCCTATATCTTTCAGAAACTTACTCGGCAGCTCTCCACCGATTAAAACATAAACTAAATCGTTATCAATTTCTGTTTCAGTTTCATTTTCAAACCTAATCACTACTGAACGATCTTTGATTTCCTTAACATTAGTGTTTAACATCAGGTTAATTTTCATTTCACCTACTGCTTCATTAATCTTCTCTAGGTTCTTAGGTTTTACTCTATTGAACGAATTACCGCGGTAAGATAATGTAACGATTTTATTATTTTTGCTAAGCAAAAGAGCAGTTTCAACCGCTGAATCACCGCCTCCTACTACGAGAATATTTTCTTCTGTAATTCTTTCCGGGTCCAATAATTTGTAATATACTTTTGGTTTTTGTTCACCGGGTACATCTAATTTTCTTGGTGTTCCTCTTCTCCCTATTGCCAACAAAACTGCGGCGGAATTGTACTGATTTTTTGAAGTCTCAACTTTAAAATAACCATTTACTTTTCTTACGAAGTTTACCTTCTCGGCTTCATTTATATTTATTTTATTATCAGATAAAACCCTTTCCCACAACCGGAGCAATTCAAGTTTAGTTGTTTCAACAAGTTTGATTTTACCGAGAAGAGGTAAGTTCATCGGTGAAGTCATAATAATTTTTTCGCGAGGAAACGAATAAACAGTTCCGCCTAGAGTATCTTGTTCTATCGTAATTGTTTTTAGCCCAAGTTCTTTTGCTTTTAATGAGGCCGAAATACCAGCAGGACCTGCTCCAACAATTATTAAATCAAATTCAGCTTTATGCTTATTTATTATATCCTTACTAACATATTCTACAGCTTGCTTACCTTGTTCAACAGCATTTTTTATTAAACCCATTCCACCAAGTTCACCCGCAATAAAGATACCGTTGATATTAGACATAAAATTTTTGGAAACATGCGGCAGTTCCACACCCCGTTTTTCTGTCCCCATTACAAGTGATATTGCTTCAACAGGACAAGCATGGAAACATGCGCCGTGTCCAACGCAATGAGATGCACTGATAGTTTTTGCAAATCCGTTTACTACCCCAAGTATATCTTTTTCGGGACATGCTTTAACACAAGCCGCACTTCCTATGCAAATATTGTAATCAATTACAGGGTGAAGTGAAACCGGTTCGTAAAAACCAAGTTGTTTTGCCTTTTCAATTTTTTGCTCATTCAGAATTGATATATTTTTTTCGTGTTTTAGATAAAAGAAAATCACACCTGCAGCAATTAACGCAACTAAAAAATATGCGGCAATATTTTCGAGCAAAACTTCCAAATTACTTTAAACTTTTTAACGAATTTCCGGCAATTTCTGCTGCTTCACTCTCAGGATGATTTTCAATAACCTTTTGCCATAATTCTTTTGCTTTTTGATTGTTACCAAGTGTTGCTTCCACAGCTCCTAAGTTGTATAGAATATCAGGTGAGTTGGATCCGTTTCTGTAAATCATTTCCAACTCTCTTTTGGCATCGGAGAATC
>CAYLVF010000236.1:0-4675 GCA_964387045.1 uncultured Melioribacter sp.
AAAACTGGAAAGTTGGAATGACTGCGTTGGGTATAGATTCCGGCTAGAGGTCCCGACAAGTCGGGATGTGGCTGTTGGAATAGTGTGGCTGGAGGAGCACTCCACATGCCAGATCTCTTACAAAATGTAGATTTGCGTGATATACATAATTCGTTCTTTGGCAATTTTTTATTGAACCCCTACGGGGTTCTGGATTTCTTTTGTTATTCTATTCACCGTGTTTCACACGGTGTTATAATTATTTGACTGCGATGCAGTCACGAGGTGGAAATAATTCTAGTGTTAGATGGTATTTGATACTAGACCCAGTGAATAAGTTGAATAAAGGATAAGGCATTCCAATCATCAGAAATAGTATAAGACACATTTCACGGGTCAGGAATACTAGAAAAACAAATTCAAAAATCAAATTGCAAAGTGAAAATTGGAAAACTAAAAAGCGGGTCACCGAGTTTCCGCGCCAGAGGCGGGCAGGCACAGAGTACCCACAGAGTTACACGGAGTTAAAACCCCGTTAGGGGTTTAATTATAATAGAAAAACGTCAAAAAAATAATATACAACCCCAGAGGGGTTGAATTGGGTTTGATGAATTTGATTGTAATGTTAATGCGCAGACATGAAGTCCTACTTCGTCTTGGCAACAACTTCGTAGGGCAGGCCAGCCTTCGTTTGGGAAACAACTACCCTCCTTCGTTTGAAAATCAACTACGGAGGACAAGTCGGCGGACAGGTCTGTGGCTACAGGTTCCAATAAAAAACCCGCTTCCCTTTTATTGAGAAGCGGGTGTGAGCAATTAAATCCCCCCGGATTAATTAACCGATGTTAATGAGAATTGGACAGGCAGTAGTTCGTCCGATAGTGTGATGAGTGCGGAGTATATTTTAATTACTTGATAATGCTCCAATCCCATTTGTTGAATGTAAGGCAGTGTTTTAGTAAACGTCATCGGTTGTGCGAGATCTATAGCTTGAGGGGCTGCCGAGAAATTATAGAAATTATTCAGTTCAACATTACCAGATGACGGATCTTCCGCAAAGATGAATCCGTTTGCAGTGATCTTGGTTTCTACTTCAGGATCAATGTTGAGAGTTTCCGATAAAATATTTGTAGTAATTGTTAAATCACCGTCGGTATAAACGGCTGAAGCCAGGTTCGGATTAAAACCAAGTTCCGGTGTAATGATATTTTGATTCGATGGTGAATTGTTTTCCAACAATTTATAATTCTGCTGCATTACAAGATTAAAAGCTGTTCTGTTATTTGTGTTATTAAGCGACCATATTTCTTTTAGAAGCGGATCGGCATTAACAGCTTTTGCAAATTGCACTGCTATCTTGAATTTTTCTCTACGTGCTATCGAGAGTGGATCGTTCGGGACTTTGAACGATGCAGGCAGAGAGACGAGGTAGTTTTTCCCGTTGCGTACTCGTCCGCTTACAGTACCGACTTTACCTCTTATTTTTCCTAACACATTTCCTTTTAGAGTTGCCATGAGTTGAGTCCTTTCTATTTGTTGTAATAAATTGAATTAAATTAGTTTGTCGCCCATGTTTTACGAAGAGGAGGAATCGAGAAAGGGAGAATGGGAGACGTTTACTATAAAATTGTGAATCTCAGAATTAGCAGAGTGAGATTCCACGGTCATAAAAGACATTTCTTTGGAATGACAGATTGATGTCCCTATTGTAAAACATCCCCGATTGCTTCGGGACAGGCGTAAAAATCACTCCAAATTGTCGGATTGATGCATTGGGGGCGGTCTTCCTTTTTGAGAGGTTAATAATTGGATTGAGTATAAGTTCATCGGAAGTTTACCGAAGTTTGAGCGGAGATTAACAATAAATAAAGAATATACAATAGTTGAGTAAATTCCGAACGGATCATGATTAGAAAGAGTCGAGTAAGATAATCGCCTAAGTATAATTGCAGACAATTTAGAAATATTGTGAGAATAAAAAATCCAAAACATTTATTTACCTTATAATTGCACTTATATGCGATACTCTTTATCATTTAAATCCTTCCGTTTGTAATTTTGGAGATCAATATGGCATATTTTAAAATGTAGAGAGTATATTTTAAAAAAGTGCAACAAAGAGTGAGGGAAATGAAAAATCAGCCATCAAAAGAAGAAATCCTAAAACTATTTCAGGACGCAATAGAAAAAGGCAATCACCTAAGGTGGATTCAAACAGCCGAAAGATTGTTGAAATTTTATAATGGAAGAGAAACCGCACACACGGGTGAGGATATTATAAATGAAATAATTGAAAGAACCGTGAACAATAAAAGAAATTACACTGGTAAAATAAGTTTAGACCAGTATGTTTTTATGACGATGAAGAGTATAATTGACTGTGAAGCCTCAAAGAACAAACGGATAATTTTAGAAAATAATTTTAGTTCAGATGGCGAAAATGAACATGTGAACAGTATTATAGATACCACCACAGAAAAGACACATGTAAAACCAAATGAAGAGATTGAGTTAAAAGAATTCAATAAAAGAGTTTGGGATGCATGTGAGGGTGATGACGATGCACAAATAGTACTGCATGAAATGCAGAAGGGTAATTATAAACCCAGCGATATCGCGAATGTATTGGGCATCACACCTGACGATGTTATAAATATTAAAAAACGTATTAAACGGAGGGTGGATAGAAAGAAACTATAATAACTTTGGGAGCAACAATGACCTATCGCAACGGGGATCAAAATCTTTTAGATTTTTATCTCGATACAAGCGAAGAAAGTATCGAAGAGGTAAAAGAATCATTAACAGCAATAGGGATTGATCCGGATGAATTTACGGATCGACTAAAAAAGAAGTTAATTAGAATGGAGGTAGAGGTAAAATTAGAGAAAGCAAAGTCAAAACAGAAAATTTTCGATGCATTTATTAGTAAGTATTCATTTGAAGAACTAAAGGAGAAATTCAAGACAAAACTAGAACACAATCCACAAGCCGCGTATGCATTTAATAAGTTGGAGGCGTTAGTAGATGTAAATATGCTAGATTCATTAGATGATGAAATCAAGCTATTAATTTTAAGGGAGCTTGGGGAAAGCGATGATGAATGATTCAATTAAAAGTTCAGAGGCAAAATTATTGACGAAGAAGGCAGAATTAAGAAGTCCCTACTCCGTCTGAAAAACGACTTCCCAACTTCAGTTAAAATACACTTTCGTTGGACAAGCCTCCTTCGTTTGCGAATCAACTACCCTCCTTTGTTTGTAAATCAACCCCGCCAGAGGTCGGGCAAGTTCGGAGGACAAGTCGGCGGACAGGCCCGCCTTCGTTTGGGAAACAACTTCCGCCTTCGTTTGTGAATCAACTTCGGAGGACAGGATGGCGGACAGGTCTGCGGGTACCGTTACATTATTTAGATTTGCGTGATATACATATTTTTTTTGGTTGTAATTTTTTTATTGAACCCCTATGGGGTTCTGGATTTCTTTTGTTATTCTATTCACCGTGTTTTACACGGTGCTATTATTATTTGACTGCGTTGCAGTCATAAAGTGGATTTAATTTTAATGTTATTTAATATTGGATACTGGAACCCGGTGAATAAGTGGAATAAATGATAAGGCATTCCACTCATCAGGAATAGTTTAATACACATTTCACGGGTCAGTACCCGGTGAAATAGTTTAATACACATTTCACGGGTCAGGAATAATTGGAGGCAAAATCAACCACGCCAGAAGCGGGTAAAACAAATGCAAAAACAAGATCAATAATTTGTATAGAGTTAAAAACCCCGTTAGGGGTTTAATATTAATAGAAAAATGAGGAACAAAATTATGTACAACCCCAGTGGGGGTTGAATTATGGGTTGATTATTTGTGTGGGTATAGATTCCGGGTCAAGCCCGGAATGACTGTTTTTTGAGGTTACGACGAGACGGGATGTCGCTGTTGGATTAGTGTTAGTGAAAATGCGCTCCAAATGACAGGATGTTTGGTTTAGATTCCGGTTCGGAGGCCGGAATGACATTTTAGGCACTGTACTAAGTGGAAAACCGCTTTAATTGCCTGAATAAAAATGTGGTTCTTTGTTGGGAGTGGGAATCGATTGGCGGGATTGCGCAGACGCACAGTCTGCGGTTACAAATGATTAATCGGGATGATGTTGATTGGGAGAATGAGATTCCTCACTCACCAATCCCGATATACATCACCGGGATACAAAAAACGTAAATTCGGTTCGTTCGGAATGACAAAGTTGGTATGGATTGCCGGAATGACGGTATGAGTGGGGTTGAGATTTCCGCCTGAGATAATGCCAAATGGCATATCCATACCATTTGTCACTATCGTCATTTGCGCCAAATGTCAATTATTTGATGTAATTTATTGGCTAATTGCCATTTGGCTCAAATATAGGCGGACAGACCTCATTTCCGTCAGCTGATCCGTTGGCTAACGGACTTCGACGTGGCAGGCAAAAGTAAAAGCAAAAATCAAAGTGAAAAGTGAAAATTGGAAAGGAAAAGCAAAAATCAAAGGCCCGTCTTCGTCTTGTGAAGCAGACTACGCCGAGACAGGCAAAAGCGGACACAGAGTTGCACAAAGTAAGCCGCGCCAGATGCGGGCAAGCACGCAGAATCCGCAGAGTTGCGCTGAAGAAATATTAACATAGGTTGGTGTGTCAATACTATATTGTT
>CAYLVF010000237.1:0-4666 GCA_964387045.1 uncultured Melioribacter sp.
AGCGTCTGCCTTACAAGCAGAAGGTCCTTGGTTCGAATCCATGTGCCCCCACAAGAAGCCCGTCAAATGACGGGTTTTTTATTTTTAAAAAATTATTGAGCTTCTAACCACCAGATCCGAATACTTGTCTAAGCAAATCCGTTACTTGAGCCGCCGGATCTTTTCTAATCTTTGCTTCTTCTTGTCCGACAACAGAAAAAAGTCCATCGAGTGCTCTTTCAGTTACGTATGAATCTAAATCAGTGTTGCCGAGTTTTATAAATGGATTATTAGCAACTCCATCTGATAATCTTTTGTAAGTTTTTGTAACTCCAACTTGGTTCATTGAATTTGTGATAATGGGTTTAAATCTTTCGGTTAATTTGTTAGTAGTTTTTTCCCTAAAATAGTTTGTTGCAGCATTATCTCCGCCATTAAATATTTTCATTGCATCTTCGAAAGTAATTCCTTTGATGGCATCCACAAAAATCGGAGTTGCTTCTTTTGCGGCTGATTCTGCAGCACGATTCATGCTAAGTATAAATTCATCAACTTTTTTCCCATACCGATATTTCTTAATAGTCTTTCAACTTTTTGAACGTTTTCCGGCAAAAGAATTTTTACCAATTCATTCTGAAAATATCCGTCTGTAATTGATAAAATACTAACAGCATTTCCGGTCCCAATTTCCAAAGCTTCTTTTAGACCGGCAATTACAGTTTCATTATTGGTTTTTTCACCGGATTTATTTTTACCGGTGAGATTTTTAAGAAGGTTTTCAATTTGTGCATTTGATGATGAATAAAGGATGAAGAAGGAAATCACAAAAAGAAATAGTTTTCTACGAAGTTGATATCTCATAATCTTACCCCTGCTTATTTTATTCTTATTCAATTTATACTTTTTTTTTGCTTAATATATTTACAAAACTCAAAAAAGAAACTTGGTAAATAATTGGGGCAAGAAATTTCAAAAAAAAAGCGGCTTAATAATTGATAAGCCGCTTTATAGAAAATTTTAAGTTAGAGAATTTACTTCAATAACATGAGTTTCTTTGTCTGGTTGAATCCGTCAGCTGTAAGGCGATAAAAATATAAGCCACTAGGTAAATTAGAAGCATCAAATATGAATTTATATTTCCCGGCGGACAGTTCACTATCTACTAGTTTAGATACTTCTCTACCCAGGATGTCATAAATAGTTAATAAAACTTGTGTTCGTATTGGAATCTGAAATTCAATTGTAGTAGTTGGATTAAAAGGATTTGGATAGTTGTTACTCAATTCAAACTTTGTTGGGATTACATCATCTAAAACTTCAATACTTGTTATAATTTGTCCATCATTTAATTCACCTGGTGATGGATTAGATGAATATCCGTAAGTGAAATGAGTATAGTTTGTACCTGAACCCTGTAAACCGATTGATTGACCTTCACTTAATTCCCCCAAATCATTACTTGACAAACTCATAGCAGTACCTTCCGACGCAATAAATTCACCACCATAACTGAAAAATTGCCCTGGTATTAAGGTCCCGCTGTAATTTAATGCGATTCCACCGTTTTGACTTAAGAAATGATCATCATTAAAAGTATAGAGATATAATTGTATATTGTCCTCAAGTGAAGCTACATCAAATTCACTTAAATTTAGTGCCGAGTAAACGGTTCCGTCCGAACCATCATAAAATACAATCGTATAAAGTTCTAAATCTTCTACATCTGGACCAAGTCCGATCTCAATAAATTCGCTATCCACGGTAATTTGGTTAGATTTATTTTTTATCAAATTACCATCTAACGCAAAAAATTCATTCAAAAATGCTGCGGTAGCTGCACCCTCTGGTGGGTGTGGACTTTCGGCGGCAACTAAAAAGACTCTTCTTGAATTATTATGACCAAAGCGCATTGCGCCCTCTTCATCTATTGATACTTCATGAGTTTCTCGATAAGTACCCCAATCATCTTCACCGTTTTTCCCGTTTTTTCTACTCTGTATCCTATCATGTGAAAATGTTATAGTTTTTTTGCCACTTTGGTATTCATCAAATCCGATTACATTGACAGAGTGAGCATGCCAATTATTATCGGAATCCTGCCAATGATAATTCATTTCCACATCTTCACCATCTTTGAGCATTTGCTTTAAAAAATTCCAATCCGGCCATGGTTTATCTTCTCCTTTCATGTTTTGAGCAGTTGAGTTTTTGCTGCTGCTTACGATGTTTGTATCAAGATATTTTGTTTGGAATTTTACCGAGAGGGGAATTTTAGTTTCCTCAATAAAATCAAGTTTACCCTTGATCATTGGTTCAGGACGAACACCTTTCTGATGTTCGCGTTTCAATGTTTTGCTCAAAGTTGCAATTTTATTACCAGGGTCGTTCTTTAGGTATTCAGCATCACCTGTAAATTCAATTTTCTTTTGGTCCTCCAACCACTGCATACTATTTGCCGTTGCTGCAGGAACACAAGCATTCTTATCACCGGCATAACCGGTAGCTGAACCGGGATTTGTTTCGTTATCAAGGTCAATGTTATATACTTTTGTTCTTAATAAGAAGTCCGTTTTTGGATCCTCCGGTGGCTGTGTAACCGGTTGGACAAACGCGAGGTTTGTTATTAAGTCTAATAAAAATAGTGCACCTACTGCGTCATAGAATGATCGTGTAAGAGCTACAAGTAACTGTCCTTGAAAAGTGTGTGGTGCAAATGGGTAGAATCCGATAGCGCTCAGACAGTGAATGTAGACAATAAATTCTATTGAAGATTGAGTGGAATTCATTTGTTTTATGCGCTCTTCAGTAACACCTAAATCAAAGAGATTATAAGAAGCTGTCAATGTATATCTGTTTGTATCAACCTCACTCTCACTCGGTAAATAGAGGTTTTCTAGAATGATATCAAACGGACCCGAGAAATCGCTCCATTCTGCACCAAGACTTAAATATGCTCCACCTGCACCGGGAGTATATTCAACAATTATTAATCCCTCTACATACTCCTCTGAACTATAATAGGGATTTTCAATTTGCTGAATTTTAATGTTGAAGTTAGATTGGGCAATAATACTCGAGACAGGTAGAAGGATAAAAAATATAGAAATTAATAGTATTGTTTTTTTATACATCTTTCCTCCTTAAATTAGTTTTATTTTGGAGGCAGAAACAAAAACAGAGGTTCTGTCTTTTTATGAAATCTAATGATTTATTTTGTTGCATGCAATGTGCATTGTTATCTAAAGCAATAAAAACAATATTTTATAAAGTAGTTCATTGCTGTACATTTTAGAACTTCTTCTAGTTGGGGAATTATTTTGTCTAACTATAAGCTATATTCGCCACTACTTTTTTTAAAGTCCGATTTAGCAATACCGCCTTTTAGGAAGAGTCTAACTTCTTCATACTTATTTCCAAATCAATTTTAGAAAAGAATCATAATTTGAAAATAGGAGCCATAGGTTTAATGAATCATAAATAAACGAAAAACTTTTTCTATCATCGTTCACTATGATGCTGATAAAAAAATATTAACTGGAAAACTACTTTTATATAGCTGAGCAATTCAAATAACCGAAGCTGTAAAATCAAATAAAATTAATGAATCAGCTTCTTTAGATTTTTTTTTGGAAGTTGAAAAGCAACACGGGATTTTGGTAGCAAACTCAGAACTTTCACTTAATTACAAAAATCATAAAGTGAATCTAATAGATACCACAGGTCACAAGGACTTTGCAGAAGATAATTATTAAACATTAACCGCATTAGATGGTGTAATTCTGGTAGTTAATTGCTTTAAAGGTGTGGATGAAAAAACAGAAAAATTGATGTAAATCAACAAAATGAGAAATACTCCCGAAATTATTTCAAAAATAAATAAAAACGTCAAAGCAGAATTTAAATGAAAAGAAAGCTCTAATACTAAAATCTGAAAGCTATGCAGTTAGTAGTATTTCGAAAATTTCTAAGTAGTATTCTATTCTTGATTGGCCGGAACTGATTAACTAATAATTCAAAAATAAAATTGGGCCATCTCCATAAATAAGTACTTTGGAGGCAGCCCCGCTTATTAATTAATAAGATATTGTTAATCCCAAATTATAAAACATGAACGATAGAATATCTGTATACAATTCAATTGCTTTTGACGTACTTGTACCGGCACCATGACCTACTTTTGTTTCGATGCGAATTAGTATTGGATTACCCGAAGTAGATTTAGCCTGCATTTCCGCAGCGTATTTAAATGAATGAGCAGGGAAAACTCTGTCATCATGATCTGCAGTTGTAATCATGGTAGCCGGATAATTTAACCCGGACTTAACATTATGAAGAGGGGAGTATTCGTATAAAAATTTAAATTGTTCCGGATCATCACTAGAACCATATTCCGGTACCCAAGCCCAACCGATTGTGAATTTATGAAATCGCAGCATATCCATCACGCCAACCATTGGGAAAGCAACTTTCAATAAATCCGGTCTTTGATTAATCACTGCGCCAACAAGAAGTCCGCCGTTTGAGCCCCCTTGAATTGCAAGTTTGTTTGGATTAGTATAATTATTTTCAATTAAGTATTCTGCGGCTGCAATATAATCATCGTAAACATTTTGTTTTTTCTCAAGCATACCGGCTTCGTGCCATTCTTTGCCGTATTCACCGCCGCCTCTTAAACATGCCAAAGCAT
>CAYLVF010000238.1:0-4657 GCA_964387045.1 uncultured Melioribacter sp.
GCATGCCAAGTATCTCCAGCCCATTTTGCCACACCTCTTGCACTCACACCACCAGCTGTTGTAAATGAACCAACTACATAAACACTACCTCCCGAAACAGCAATTCCATATACTGTTCCATTTAAACCTGATCCTAAAGCTGACCAAGTTTTTCCATTCCATCTTGCAATATTATTTACATTCCTACCCCCTGCTCTTTGAATACTACCACCAACAAAAATACTACTTCCGTAAGATGCAATTGCATAGACTGCTCCATTTACTCCAGTTTGACCAGTAGAAGTATCTACAAGAGCTACCCAATTGCTCGATTGAATTGAGCTTAATTGTTTTTCCTTTTTACTATTGCTTCGCTCACTATTTGCTTCGACAATCTTTTCCGATATATCGGAAATATTTTGTGAATGTGTTAGAAAACACAGTGCTAAAAAAACAAATGCAAATATTTGCTTCATAACTACCTCAATTTATTTTCTTAAAAGAGATAGGTGTAAAGACCTATTTATATCTCTTAGTTATTAGTTGTTTTTTAGTATAATTTTCCCGGTTGTTACCTTTATTGTTCATCAAAAACCCAATCTTAAGACCTATTATTTCACGTTGAAGACTTTGTGGAATTGCTTCATTGTTACATATGCACCACTCAACTGCAATTCTATAAAATGCTTCTCGTTTATATTTATACCATTCGTTACCCATATTGTAATGCAGAATCACGTTTCGTAATTGCCAGTAGTTAACGTGGTTATCTTCTTCGAGGTCTGTTATTTCTTTACGTATATTTTGATTTTGATGATTCCGGAGAAAGTTTAGCATCAAGCCATATTCATTAATTTCATTTTTGTTTGGAAGTTGTAAGTGGCTGTTTGTCTTTAGTATTTCTCTTGTAGTTAACATTTTGTCAACTTGCCATTCAGGTAAAGATCTGTTTATATCGATTCCATTTTCAGCGTATTGCATTTCTTTTGAGCTAATATGGAATAATTGCCCGGTAATTTTATTAAGGAAGGAAATACCATCATCACTTATCAGTTCTAATTCATTAACAATATTTTCGAGTTTTATATTTTTCATAAAACTTCTGAGATTAATGATTTCTCTTAACAATTCAATAAGAAGATATGGTGAGACCACATTGAAAAAAATACCCGTAAACAGGTATTTTTAAAATGGACTGTTTTTACTTTTTGATATTATTACGAGGTGGTTAGATCCAGCCTTCGCTCAAACTTTTTGAAATGAGCTTAACCGAATTTTTGCAGCCTGATTTTCTTAAAATATTCTTACGGTGTGTTTCTGCTGTTGCAGGAGAGATGAAAAGTTTTTTCGCAATAGTTTTTGTACTGTGCCCATCTGCTAATAATTTGATGATTTCAATTTCCCGTTTAGTAAAAACTATTGGCGGACTCAGGTCTCCTCCATTTTCTATTGTAATATCTTTCACATCTAAATTGAGATATGACGGTTCACCCGCTAACCCTATAAGAGAAAATTTATAATTATTCTTTTTTGTTAGATGACTAATATTAGTGTGGATATTTAACGATTTGATAAATTTAAAATTCTCATCCATAGAGAGCAATAATGCCTGATGATTGAACAGTTTGTAGTCTCCATCGGCTGTTCTTAGTCTAAAATTATAAGAACCTTTATAACTGGTAAATTTTTCAGCACCGATTGTATCGATTATAAACCTTAACGCTTTTTCTTCTGCTTGAGATACAAAATCCATATCATTCGGGTGAGTAAGACTAAGTATATCGTTGATTGTTTTTATATGCTCTACTCTTAAGCCATGAATCTCTTCGAAACCGGAACTAAGATGCGATATACTCATGTCAATAAAATCGATAATATAATAATAGAACGGTCCGGTAGAAAATATTGAGCTAATGATTTCATCGAAGCTAATTTTAGGTAATCGCGCAATAGATCGATCTTCCATCTTCACCATTTTCCACACTTGGTGCATATGTTGGATATCGGGTTTCATATTCTTCTATGAATTTGTAATTAAGCTTTAATATAACTTTGAAGAACCTGAGTTCACGATAATAAAATTTTATAGAACTCGCTCATTGTAATTTTTTTTTATGTAATTAATTCCTTTCTTTTTCCAAATTATTTAAGCAATGTCAGTTTTTTTATCTCAAAAAACTGTCCTGAGTTTAATCTATAAAAATATATTCCGCTTGCTAATCCTTGAGCATTAAAATCAACTGAATATCTCCCGGCATTCTGAAATTCATTTACTAATGTTTTCACTTCTCTTCCGACAATATCATAAACAATTAAACTTACCCTCGAACTTGTTGGAATCGAGTAATTAATTTGAGTTGTTGGATTAAATGGATTTGGGTAATTCTGAGATAATGTATATGCTAGTCTAATATCATCCTCATTCTCTACGGATGTTGTTATGATCGGATAATTTATCAGTTTCAATTGGTAATTATTGGTTGAATTATCACTTGGTTCTTCACAGACTTGAGTAAAATTATACTCATGTCTAAATAAATCATGCGTTTTACTGGTCCATATATAATCTGTAGTTGACAAATACGATGATCCGATTAAGACACCAAATTCATTTATGTTAATAAATCCATAATTCTGAGCGGAGTTCACCGAAAAAAGTGATGCTATATAAATATTACTAACGAATAATTGAGTACTAACTCCAAAAATTCTTGAATCTATATCCCATTGTATAAGAATGTTTGGCGATTGCTGAGAGTAAACATAATTGAAATTACCCTCGTCTGTTAAATGAATTACAACAAAATCAGTGTAATTATCAACAAACGAATAATGCACACCTGTTGCAAAAACTCCAAGTTCTTTGATTATAAGATTTATGCATTCACCGTAACCATTTTGTTGTTCGTATTCTCTTGTCCAACTCCAAACTCCGTTTGAATCAAGTTTGGTAACACAAAAAAGATAATCAGTGGATCTGCCTCCAACGAAAACGTTAAGACCACTATCAATTTTAATATCTTGAGGTAAATGAAAATTCAACAGTGATGTTTCCCATTTAAGGTTTCCATTTGCAGTAATTTTTATAACTGTTGTTTGCCAAGAATCATTTAAAAATTCTTTTTGTACAATGAAGATACTTCCATCTTTATCAATTTCACTGTCAGATTGCGAAAAGTGCTGAGGGCTCATATTCTCTCGATAAACTGTCTCCCAAAGAATATCACCGGATAAATTATATTTAGCTGCTCCCAAGTTCAAAGCTCCCAATGCTGGATTATTTTGAGAAAAGGAGATAATTACTTCATCCGAAGGAGTGATAAACATTCTGTAA
This sequence comes from uncultured Melioribacter sp., assembly GCA_964387045.1. Classification (GTDB taxonomy): domain Bacteria; phylum Bacteroidota; class Ignavibacteria; order Ignavibacteriales; family Melioribacteraceae; genus SURF-28. Next base: position 3,314 of record CAYLVF010000238.1, read on the forward strand.
GCATACTTGGTACCAATTGAAAAACTAGTTAGTTTAATTCCGGCTTTTGAGATAACAACAACTGAATCATCAATTATTACAAATAATTTTTCCGATGGTGAGAAAACAAGCTTAAGGATGGGTTCATATCCGGGGAAGTACTCTGCCGGGTTATTTAGTGTTTGTACCCATTGAAGTACACCTAAATTATTATGTTTAACTAACCCAAGTGTATGTATTTGAGTTGCCTCATTCCATGAATAGTAAGCAGTATAAATACATCCTTCATTATCATCAATCGAAGAATGATATTCATATGTACCTTCGGGGTTGTAGGTAGTTATCCAGTTGTAAGATTGTGAATAAAAATCAGCAGTTAGAAGAAGGATCAGCACAAATATTACAAAAAAAGATTGAGGGAATAATTTGCCGTTTAACATCGCACCCTCCAAAAACAATTTATAGTCCTAATTATGATCCTGACTTATTTCCGTATTATTTAAATACTTTCCCATATCTATAATAGATTTTACAATCCCGAAAATTGTAAAAACAAGAAGGGGCATAAGCCCCTTCTCTCTGCCCTCGTTTACCACATTCCATCGCAACAAAGGGTGGATTTAATGTTACCTATTCAAAATTACCTTTAGTATTTCTTCCAGGATAATTTTTTCCGCAATACTTACAAAATTTTGCGTATGGATTCGTAATTGATTCCCCGCATTCAGGGCATTTTTCAATTAACGGACTTCCGCAAAAAGAACAAAATTTATCGTGCTCATTTATGTTGCAGAAGAATGAGCAAACAGGACAAAGTTTATACTTATAATCTATTTTTATTTTTTCTTTTTGCATTAAGAAGTCATTCCGATTACAATTGTACTAACTGTAAGCTTATGGTTACAGACTGCCCAGCGACAACGGATATAGGACTGAGTTGGTAGTTAGGCCAGGTACCGCTTCCATATACATTATAAAGATCTCCAAAACTAATTCTACCATCGCCGTTTTGATCTTTCCATGCATCTAAATAGTATGAACCTGGAGGAATATTACCTATTGAGTAATTTCCGTTTGCATCCGCAGCTACTGTACGCAAAGTTCTGTCATTCAGCCAGTCATCGTAATTTGCGTAGATGGCAACACGGGTATTTGCTGGGGTTGCACTAGAACCAGGAGGGACAGAGATTACACCAGCTATTGTTCCGGTTGTTGCTGGTGGTGGTGGAGGTGGTGGTGGTGTAACCGGATCGCTTTTATCCTCTTTGTCACAAGCTACAAAGATTAAAGCTAAAGAAAGAATAAAGAACAATGTTTTTAGATATTTCATTTGTGTACTCCTCTTTTGTTGGATGATCTAGGATA
>CAYLVF010000239.1:0-1075 GCA_964387045.1 uncultured Melioribacter sp.
CTACAAATTCAATTTTATATTTCAGATTGTTTTTAGTACTTACTTCATCAATAATGCTCTCAGCAAACTTTTGAAGTTTTTCCATGTCTTCATTTATGAATGAACGAAGAGTTGCCATTAATTCAGCATAACCCGGAGTAGTTCCAAATGCACGCTCTCCAATTTTTGCATGAATAATTGTTACTAAAGTAAATTCCTCAAATATTCCTTGGTCAGGAAGCTCAATTAATCTTTGTATTAATTCTGCAACAGCTAATGATGGAGTAATTCCTTTCTCCGGTTCGGCTGCATGCGAAGTTTTGCCGTATAATTTTATTATCAATCCTTTTGAAGCTGATGCGAATTCATTTTCTTTAACAACAATCTTGTTCTTTTCAAATCCCGGTAGATTATGGGGAGCAAAAACATAATCGGGTTTAATCTTGTTGAATTTTTCATCATGTAAAACTTTTTCTGCGCCCTCACCGGTTTCTTCGGCAGGTTGATACAGAAGAATAACTCTTCCTTTATCAATTTTATTTTCGCTTAATATTGGAATTAATCCACTGACAATTGCCATGTGTCCGTCATGACCGCATTTATGAGAAACACCATCATTTTCCGATTTGTAATCAAACCCGTTCTCTTCTTCGATTGGCAGTGCATCTAATTCGCACCTTATTAAAATTGTCTTCCCTTCTTGAGTACCTTTGAATACAAAGGCTAAACCATTTCCGCCGATATTCTTAATAATCTGATCCGGATTAAATTTTTCAGCAAATTGGATTATTCTTTCGGCTGTATCAGTTTCTTTCCCGGATAATTCGGGATATTTGTGAAGTTCTCTACGAAGTGAAATCAACTCGGATTCTATCTCTTCCCATTTCATTTATTGTTTTCCTCTGCAATAAAATCTTTGGATGGGAATATATATGAAAAAACAAAAAATACTACTGCCGAAGTCGTAATTCCAAAAATATTTGCATCAAGACCGAAAGGTAAATTTATAGAAGTCACTATCAATGTAATTGTTGTACCACCGCCAAGCAGCATTGCCCAAAATGCAGCAATTGAACTACTTCGCTTCCAATAAAAT
>CAYLVF010000239.1:1085-4657 GCA_964387045.1 uncultured Melioribacter sp.
ACGAATAATCCGGATACCATAAATGCATAAGAATACAACATTAACTCCAATACATTATGCATTGTTGTAGCTAGAAGCAATGCAAACAAACCTATAATCAATGTCATTACTTGAGAAGTACGCAAAAACTTTTTGTGATTTCCGCTTATGTTAAAAAATCTATCGAGTATATCGGTTACAAAATTACCGGATGCAGCCATCAAGCAGCTATCGGCGGTTGACATAATTGCCGAGAAATAAGCCGACATCATTAATCCCATCAATCCAACCGGCAGTATCGTTCTTAACAACATTGGTAATCCCATCTCAGGATCAAGATCTTGAATTGCTTCGTAACCGAGATAATCAAACATACCTTGATCCGCGGCAACTCTTGCAAATAAACCAAGCATAACTCCCATAAAAGCCATTAACGGATACTCGAAAACTCCGGCAATATACCAAGCTCTCTTTGCAGTTTTTTCATCGGGACAGGCAAAAATTCTTTGGTATAAAGTCATTCCGACAAACCAAATTGGGATTATCGTTACAGTCCACTTAACTAACTCTTGCCAGTTAACATTTGTAAGAGTTAACATTTCTGCGCTAACTGTGGATGTGATTTCTTCGTAACCTCCTACGGCAAAATAACCGAGAGGAATTCCGATTAAAATTAATCCCGCCATAAGTATAATCCATTGCACAGTATCAGTGTAAATCACAGCTTTGATACCCCCGAGAACAGTATAGACAACTACTATCGTTCCCATGATGATTAAAGCAGTATTCATCTCTAAATTAACAAATGATGCGGAAGCAAGTTTAGCACCGGCAAGAATTTGTGATGCAGTGAATCCAATATAACCAATACCGGAAATCAGTCCGGCAGCAATTGCAACTTTTTTGCTGTAAAAACTTTCGAAGATTTGCGGGAATGTGTAAAGCGATTTGAAGTTTTCTAATTTGCTTACTTTTGGTATTAAGAAGATCGCGCTTAACCAAGCACCGATTAATCCGGTAAACAACATCCAGCTTCCGGAAAGACCCATAACAAAACCGAGTCCGCCAAGTCCGATTGAAAAACCGCCTCCCACATCTGTTGCAACAACGGAAAGTCCGATATGCAAACTTCCCATTTTTCTTCCGCCGACATAATAATCATCTGCACTTTTATTTTTTTTAAGAAAATAAAAACCAATACCGAGGACGGCAATCATATAAACGATAAAAATGGAAAGGTCAATCCAATGCATGAAAAAGTGTTTTTGTTAGAGAACTTTTTTGGTCATATACTTTGAGTTTGTCAGCCTTGCAACGGCCATATAATTGGGATTAAAATGTAGTTGATCACCAACTTTATATTGACCGTTACGAATTCCAATATCATAAACAGTCATGTCGGAAGTAGTTCCGACAAAATTAATTTTATCATCTTTCAGGATAAGATTTCTATAATCAACATCGAGTTCACCAAAATCAGCGATCGCACGATATGACTCATCATATTCTAATTTGTTATAATCTGCAGTTTCACCGATTGCGGCATCACCAATTTTTCCATCGGGAACCACTTCTTTTTTCTCAAGTTCAACAATATCCGCAGAAAAAGTAAAAGCATTTGTTGAAAGATTTCTGAATTTTTTTCCATCGTAAGGTGAAATTCCGAGAAAAGCTGCTTCACCAATTCTAAAATGAGATACACCTTTTGGAATTTTATTCATTGAAACAAGCGGTAATGTAATTGAACTTCCGCTTGATACTAATTCCAACTTTACTTTGAATGAAGTTTCTATAAGTTGCCTATATAAACTTAATTGAATCAATTTATCGTAAGTCGGTTCAACACCGTACATACAGCCTAAATTTGTTCCTATTCCAATTACGTTTATGTTTTTCATCTCAAAAATCTTTTCATAAAAATTTAGAATCTGATCTCGTACAACCCCTTCACGCAGTTCACCCATTTCAATCATTACAATAACACGATGTATTTTACCTTGTTTACGTGCTTCAATATCCAATTGCTTAATAGTTTCGAAAGATGAGTTAAGAGAAATGTCTGCATATTGAATAACATTCTTCGCTTGATTAACTGCCGGTGGCTTAATATAAACAGTAACTAAATCCGGTTTGATTTCTTTAATTGCACGAAGGTTTGATATTCTTGAATCGCCAATGGAATGAACTTGTTTAATAACAGGATCTGTGAGAATCTTCTCGAGGATAGGTTTGTAACCGTTCAAGATTTTTGTCACCAAAGTCCATTCAATTCCTCTCGGTTTTAGAAACTCATTCAGTTTTTTGATGTTGCCAATAATGCGGTCGGAATGAATATGTAAGGTTGCCATTTGGTTTTCCTATTTTTTATAACGCATTTCGGCATATTTTGTAGTAAAGCCGATTCTTTCATACAATCTTTTTGCGGGATTTTCATATTCAACGTGAAGTTTAACATCACCGGGACAATCTGAAATTGCTCTTTCAACAATTTGCTTTCCGAAACCTTTCCCTCGGTAAGAAGCATCAACAGCAACATATACTAAAATATGTTCCGGAATATATCCTGACATACCGGTATTGTTGATGATGAGAGTACCAACAAGATTATTTTCAAAATATGCGGCAAGGAGAAATCCACCAAGTTTACCATCTTTACTAAATGCAAAATCTATACATTTGTTTATTGCTTCTTTCGAGTCGCCAAATTGGTCTAAGTGGTTGTAGAGAAAATCAACAAATTTCTCTCGTGTAAAATTTTCATCAAAATCAGATTCCTTAACCAGTTTTTTAATTTCTAACATTTTCTAACCTTATTTTTTTGAACAAAATAATCCCTCCTCCAAAACTCTGGAAACCAATCATATTAAATACAATTAGCAATTAAGATGAGAATTAAGAAGGAATCAATTTATGTGGATTTTATATCATTTGTCTTCAAAAATAACATAAAATGCGGAAAGACCCAAATTATTGCGTTTTAGGGCTATATTCAATGATTTATTAGCGCTAAACCACTTATATTATTCGTGATTTGTAAGAATTTCCTTGAGTATTTTAGAAGCCGGTCGAGAAAGTAGAAGGATTATCAAGATAAGAAAGGCTACTATAAACAGTCCGTTCATAACGCCTCCTGTTTTTAAGTAAAGCAAAATCTTAATAAATTTAATAAATGTTAAGCAATTAAATGTGATAAAAAGCACAATTACTAAGAAGGTTTATTTATTGAATATAAAGGAAAAGTCCGGTGGTCAGCCGGACTTTCTATCACCTATATTTTTGGAAGGGGTTTATAGGGTCAGGTTAATTCAAAACAGCTAAAGCAAAATTTACATCATTGTTAGCAGTGGATTCATCACCGATTAGATAAGCAGAGTAAAGGTGTTTTGCTAACTTTCGAACTTTTTCGTGATCGTTAAAATCAACCGTTCTTTTTACCATAAAAATACCTCGAGCATCACCTATTTTTACAAGAGCAAGTGCAGCAGCTAACCTCGCACTTTCGCTCTTGTCGTCTCGAAGAATTTTCATTAAAGGAATTACGGCTTTGAAAGATTTCATTTCACCAAGGAAATAAGCAGAACTAACTTTTAGTC
>CAYLVF010000240.1:0-4645 GCA_964387045.1 uncultured Melioribacter sp.
GTGCCAATTGTAATTAAGATTTGTTGTTTATCACACCTGAATCGATCTAGTAACACTATTCAATAAGAGTCGTATGCAATAATTAATTTTTAGAGTGTTGCTGAGCATCGGAAGCATATGGTTTACATCTAAATAACCTCCGTATTTTCCACCACCGCAGCTGCATTAATTCTTCCTCGTTCGCTTCACTTTCCGTGACCGCCAAAAGACCAGCTGAACCCTGCCGTTCCGCTTCCTCGTCATCATTAAAGCAGCTAAGCGCTCGCATGATTAATAGATTTCTCGTTTCGCTCAGATCACACTTTTTTAATCACTCCGTATTTCTCAGCTTCGCTCTTTTGAAATTTAGCTTCGCTCCAAAATACTCCGTTCAAATCAAAAAGATGCGCTTGCCCACCATCCTTTTGGAGGGCCTTCGCTCCACTCCAAAACTTTTCTATTTCCTTCCTTGCTTCCGTTCTGCTTCCTTCCCGATATAAACAAAGCGATAGTCCCAACAACACCAATCAGCAGCATTACGCTGAGGGTAAATAGTCCGCATACTATAACAGCGGACATATACCTCTCAGCAATTCTCGGGCAACACATCACATCGGCGACAAGTAATTCCAAACTGCGGAATTACTCATCGCCTATCACTTTTACGTTTTATCGGATCAGTCGCAAAACAGTAAGCAATTTACTGTGCCCTTTTTGTGTCTTTTTTCACTCCAAGACAATCCAAAACAAACCATTTTACTTTTAACTTAAAGGGAAGGGAAATAAAAAAACCTTGATTATAGTTTCTAATCAAGGTTTTTAAGTGGGCCCAGATGGGCTCGAACCACCGACCCTCTGATTATGAGTCAGATTTTAATTGCGATTATCGAGTAATTTTAAATGATTTTCTTCTTCTGTCCGCTTTTCTGTCCGCTTTATTACACGACTTATCGCTTCTCCCATCTTTTCAAAATCCGCAGCCAAGTAATATTTCTCTGTTGTTTTGATGTCTTTATGTCTTGCAACCTTTTGAATATAGTAGATATCCACTCCACCATTCGCCAGCCTCGTTAAGAAGGTTTTCCTAAGTTCGTGAATTGAATAATGTGGATAACCTTCCCGTTCCAAAAATCTTCTGAAAAATTTCAGTGAATCTATTCGCTGATATGGTACAACCTTCCCCGATCTTTCCGCTTCAGCCCAATTGATTTCATAAAATAATTTTAGCTCCGGATGCAATGGTATCTTATCAACTCTTCGTCCTTTTGTATTTGTTATGTATAGTATATTTCTCTTTAGATCAAAGTCTTCATGCTGCAACCTGATTAATTCTCCGGCTCTTAATCCTGTCATTACTAATATTTTGATAGCTTTATATTGCTCTTTATCACGTGCTCTAAGTTTTGCGAGAATTTCATCTAATTCATCTTCCGGTATTACATTAATTCGTTTCTGTGATTTTTCTTTAATCGGGAATGGATTTGATTCTACATATCCTAGCCTCTTGTAGTAATCAAATACGATTCTTAAATGTCGGAAGATAATTTCTATTGTGTTCTTTGAGGTTTCTCTTATTTCTTCTTCCTCCTCGCCGGCTTTATTTTTCTTGATTGTCTTTTTGAACTTAATAAACTTTTCAAATTCTCTTATTAATCCATCATCAACTTTATTTAACTCAATATCGCCAGCAAACCTTAAAAACTTTTCGTGAACATAATTATACATTTCAATCGTGCGATCTGATCTATTTTCTTTTGTCTGCAGAAATTCTTGAAAACAAACTTCTATAGTTTTCTTGTTTACTTTCTTAATTGATGAATGGTAACCATAAAGAAGATGATTTTCTCTTTCTGCCTTAATCCTTTTAGCAAGCTGCTGATTTTCCCTTGTGGCTTTTAACCCTAAAGATTCCCGGACTTCATTTCCATTCACATAGTAAGAAAGCCACAACATCTTTCCTCGTTTAAATATCCTTGCCATTATCCCAACACCTTAATTAATATATATAGTACTAACATACCCCCAAAAGAAAACGAGCATATCACTAAGACAGCTTCGGCGCTTTTCGTTTCTATATCTTCTTGTTCCGGTTTACTCTTTAACTCTGTCATATAGATTAATCAGTTTTTCTAATTGAGAAATCATCTTATCTTTTGACATTAATAAACTTGCCTGTTCTTTAATCAGATTGTTTTTTTCGTAAATTATTCCCTTTAATTCTTTAATTACTTCTGCATAGTCCTTTATTTCTCTTTCGTCCTTTACCATTTCTCCACTTTTAGTTTCTATTCCTTCCTTCTGTAATATTGCAATAAATCTGCTCGATGGATTTTCCAACCATTTGGATAAATTTGATTGGCGTATTCCATGTTTCTTAGCGAAGTCCCCAAGCGTCTTGTATTTCTTTAGAATCGCTATCCTTATGTTTTCTTTTTCTCTCACTTTTTTCCCCTTCTTTCCCGTCGCCTTTGTTTTTATTATTTTTATATTTTTTAATATATTCTTGCATCTTTTTTCCTTTTATTATATTTTCACTTATCTGTTTTTCTCTTTTTCAATGTAACTTTTTTTCAATTTATTGTCAATACTTTCCATTACTTATGATTCTTTATCGAGGTTTTGAAATACAGAAATTGTCTCTTTCCATCTCGGAAGCTGCAAAGCTTTTGAATCTGGATAGGGAATTAGTTAGACAAAAAATTAGAACCGGTGAATTGGAAATCTTTCTAACACCTGGAAGAATACAGAGAAAAGTTTCTATGAAATCCATAATAGATTTTCTTTTAGCTAATTCATTTCAACAATCACAATATAAGGAAGCTATATAATGTCTAAGCAAAACAAACGTGTCTTCAATAAGATCGTACACCTTGATCAATCCGTTCACGGTAAACTAAAACTATATGTGATTAACAAACAGATACAAGGTGAAAAGACTTCAATCGCTCTGGAAGTCGAGAAAGCAATCCTTTCTTATATTAAAAGCAATGCAGCATGAAAAAGTTAAGAAGCGTAAATACTCATTTTTGGGATGATCCATATATAGTTGACTTAGACCCAATCGAGAAACTTCTTTTCCTTTATTTCCTTACTAACCCTCTTACCAACCTTGCCGGTATCTATGAAATCCCACCCAAACGGATTGCTTTCGATACCGGCGTTGATAAAGAAATGGTCCTTAAAATCTTATCTCGCTTCGCTAAAGAGAACAAGATTCATTATATCGATGGATATATCATCATGGTAAACCATCGAAAGAATCAAAAGATTAATCCATCAATACAAAAGAATATTGACGAGACAATTCTTCTACTTCCTAAATCGGTACGTGAATTTTTCGACAGCCTGTATACAGCCTGTACACAGCCTGTCGACAGCCTGCTACAAGATAAAGATAAAGATGAAGTAGAAGTTAAATATAAAGATGAAGATGAAGGTAAAGATAAATCAATCATCAATCATCATCTTCATTTAATTTTCGATGAATTCTATCGAATAACTAATAAACACTTATCAGATCATCAGAAGATTAAACTCTCCAATGAATTAAAGAACAATGATATACCATTGCAAGAAAATTTTAATTGCATTATTTCTGCTCTAGACACTTTTGCCGATTATCAAGACGATAACAACCGCAACACTTTCAAATATTTTCTTGGAATAATAAGAGGCAAACGAAAAGATTTTCTTGATTTTCAATACAAAAAGGAAAAGGAAAAAGAAAAGAAAGAAGCTACCTTGCACAGATTAAGGAAACAAAACGAACTCAATAATCAAGCCGAGCATACAAAGATTTTATCTTGGAATCTTTTCAATCTCAACAAACATTTGTTTGATCCGGAATTAACGGAGTTAATTAAATCTTTGCTTACCAAAGAGAAATATCTCGAAGCACAAAGCAAAATCTATGAACATCTTGAGAAACTAAATAAGAGGTCAGCATGAAATACGAACCACTAAAATTTAAGTTCCTTCCCGAAGAAAAAATATTCTGCTCATTTCAAATCAAACGAAGTGAAGATCAATACGATCAATACAACTTCACAACAGTTGATAAACCTGCACCGGCATTATTGAATCATGTAATGTTATTCAGAAAGCACGTATTAAGTCTTTGCGAACTCCCTGAAACAGAAGATGAAATTCGTAAACTTGGAATCAAATCTTTTTCTTTTAGTTGGTCCGGAGAGAAGCATATTATGGGTTGCACAGTATCAGCAACTAGAATACTTTCCGGTTCTAATTCTCCGTTAGTTCTAAACACCCCTTTCAAAATTGAAGATTTTCACGCCGATAACGGAGACGCTAAACAATTGCTCCCTCGTAATATGGTTAATGATATTTATGAATTAATGCTTCACATTAATTCTTTTATTGATGGTGAACGTGAGCAATTAGATTTATTCTCAGAATTGATCGCTATGCGAAAGAAAGCGGGGTAAACATGGCAATTAAAAACTATACATCAACCGTCCCGGTTATTAATTCAATAGCAAAGATTGAGCATCGCTTAGCTCAAGCCGGCGCTAACCATATTATGAAATCTTATTCCGGTGAAAGACCTGTTGGAATGATATTCCAAATTAATATTAATGATTTCCCTATGACATTTAAGCTGCCTGCTAAATCTGATAATGTCTATAAATATTTAAGAATGCAAAAG
>CAYLVF010000241.1:0-4636 GCA_964387045.1 uncultured Melioribacter sp.
TGGTTGCCATATCGGCTAACTTAAATTGAATTGCCTGATGATTGGCAATTTCGGTACCGAAAGCTTTTCTTTGCTTTGAATAATTTCTGGAAGCTTCCAAAGAAGCTTCGGCAATACCAATTGCTTGAGATGCAATTCCGTAACGACCGCCGTTAAGAATATTCATTGCGAAGTTAAAACCTTTACCAACTTCCCAAATCACATTTTCTTCGGGTACTTTTACATTCTCAAAAGTTAGTGAACAAGTATCGGAACTTTTGATTCCGAGTTTATCTTCTTTCTGACCGTGTCCGAAACCCTCCCAACCTTTTTCAACTACAAATGCCGTAATTCCTTTATGCCCTTTTTCCTTATCAGTTTGAGCCATAACAATATGGTAATCTGCCGATTGACCATTGGTGATCCAGTTTTTCATTCCATTTAAAATCCAGAAGTTACCTTCCTTATCTGCAGTAGTCCTCTGCTGAGTTGCATCGCTTCCTGCTTCAGGTTCCGAAAGAGCGAATGCTCCAAGTTTGTCTCCGCGTGCGAGAGGTTTTAAATATGTTTCTTTAATATGATCAGAGCCGTATTTTTCCAAACCGGCGCAAACAAGAGAATTATTAACTGACATAATTACACCAACACTAGCATCGATTTTGGAGATTTCGATCATGGCAAGAACATAACAAATCGTATCCAACCCGGCACCATCGTAATCGGGCGAAACCATCATTCCCATAAAACCAAGTTCACCAAGCTTTTTAACAATTTCGGTAGGAAATTCTGCTGTCTTATCTCGTTCAACTGAAGAAGGTGCAATTTCATTCTGTGCAAATTCCCGTGCGGTTTGTTGTATCATTAATTGTTCTTCGGTGAATTCAAAATTCATTATTCACTCCATAATTTTGTGGGTTTTTATTTATTTATGTAGAAAAGACTCTTTAACCAATTCTGTCTAATAACCGCATTTCAAACTAAATAATGTTTATAGAAATTTCAATAAAAATACCTTAACACTATTTTGTTTGTTATATTTGCTCCGATGTTAATTAATAAAGACAAAATAGAACTAAAGGGAATGACGCTTCAGCAGATGAAAAACTATTTTTCTTCTATTGGAGAACAACCATTCCGCGGTGAACAAGTTTTTAATTGGCTCTACAATCATCTTGAGTTTGATTATGATAATATGCTAAATCTTCCCAAAGATTTACGAGAAAAATTAAAAAACATTACCTCTCTTGTAAGCTTGCATTTGATTGACTATCAAGATTCGCCTTCAACAAAAACAAAAAAATATTTGTTCAGAACTTTTGACGGAAAGAATATTGAATCGGTTGTAATTCCGGAGAAAGAAAGGAATACGCTTTGCATATCAACACAGGTTGGGTGTCCCTTGGATTGTAAATTTTGTGCAACCGGTTTGATGGGTTATAAAAGAAATTTATCCGCCGGTGAAATTGTAGATCAATATTTACTTGCAGCTAAAGAATACGGTAAGAAATTCATTACCAACATTGTTTATATGGGAATGGGTGAACCGTTATTGAATTTTAAGAATACACTCGATTCAATAAAAATATTTACAAACGAATTAAATACAGGTTTAAGCCGAAACCGAATTACAATTTCAACGGCCGGTATACCTCCCAAAATTAAAGAGTTAGCAGACAACGATATAAGAATTAAGCTTGCTCTATCGCTTCATTCTTGCTTTGATGATATTAGAAATAAAATAATGCCTATTAATATTAAATATCCGCTGAAAGAAAATTTTGATGCACTTAGGTATTATGCTAAGAAGACTAAAACAAGAATTACATTTGAATACACAATGCTCAAGGGAATTAACGATAGACCCGAGGATGTAAAAGCATTGACTCATTTATGTAAACAAATTCCGTCTAAAATCAATTTGATTCCGTTTAATTCTATAAAGCATATGGACCCCGACGGATTTTCAGGTCAGCTTGAACCAACTCCAAATAATCTGATTGAAGAATTTGCAAACAGGCTTAGAGAAAACGACATAACCGTATTTGTAAGAAATACCCAAGGTGATGATATTGCTGCCGCATGCGGGCAACTTGCGGTTAAAGCTTCATAGAAATTTATCAATTTATTTCTTGAACAATTTTATAAAGGAACACAAATGAAATATATTCTCACATTACTAATAATTTATTCTATTATAATTGGGCAAACTCAACCTGCAAAGAAAGATTCATTGCAGACAACAAAAAAGATATCTAAAGAATTGAACGAAGACTTGCGAAACGAGATAAATGAACTCAAAAAATTAAGAGACTTACTTCAGCAGAAACTTCAAAATGAACTGAGAGAATTATATGTCCTTCGCTATGGTCTGGAAGACGGCGCTAAAGTAGCAATGGGGCAAGTTTGGACCGGGATGACTGAAGAAATGATGCGCGATAGCTGGGGTGAACCGGATAGCATCACCGTCAATAATCGAAAATGGGGTAAATATTCACAATGGTATTATGGCGAAATCATCTATTTTTTCAAAGACGGACATCTTTTTGAGTGGGAATCTGATTGAAATTCTAACTAATATTTTTTTGTAAATATTACTTGACAATTTTTAATTGTAGATTTATTTTGTAAAGTAAACTTTACAACATTATGAAATTAGCCAACGATCTGAAGAAATTCCGGGAGAAAATGGGCAATATCTCTCAAGAGTCATTAGCAAACGCAGTAGGTGTTTCCAGACAAACAATCATATCCATCGAAAAAGGCAGGTTTATCCCCTCGGCATTCCTTGCTCTAAAAATTGCAAAGTACTTTGATGCTAGCGTTGAAGATATATTTTATTTAATCGACGGTCAGAACAACAAAATTCGTTGGAGGGTGAAATGGAAGTGAAATTTATACTTCTCTTTATACTTATTTTACTTTTTCTCGGAGCATGGATTTTTGCGAATTCCCTATTTGCGAAAAAGCTTATTATGAGTGAAAGGCTTTTTCAAATCACAAATATTGTTCTATTGGTATGCAGTTCGGCTGGTTTTGTATTAACCATTTTTATGGGAGATGAAATCCTAACATCTCATCTTTTTGAAATATTGCTGCTTCCCGCTTTGGTCGCTTTTGTGTTGACCGGATTAGCACGTAAAAGTAAAACTGCCGATGAAAAGTTTGACGAGAAACAACAAAGCAATATGAAAGATGCTGCTTCTTTTTCATGGATGGTTGTAATTTTTGCAACTTTTATAATCTATGCAATTTATTATGCGGGAACTTTTACGGGATTGATTTTCTTTCCGTTGTTGATTTATACTGCATTCACTGCTTATGCAGGCTCACTTTTGTACTTTTATAAAATCGGATAACCAAATGGCGTGGGTATACATTCTTATTGCCGCTGTATTTGAAATTAGCTGGGCGGTTGGTTTAAAATACAGCGAAGGATTTACAAATTTACGGGCAAGTATTTTTACCGTTATCACAATGATTCTCAGCTATATTTTTCTTGCTTTCGGTGTTAAATATATTCCGGTAGGAACAGCTTATGCAGTTTGGACAGGCATAGGAGCAGTCGGAGTTGCAATTTACGGAATGATTTTTTTCGATGAGTCAAAAGAAATTCTGCGGATATTATTCATCCTAATTATTATTAGCGGTGTTATTGGATTGAGATTAACAAGTAAGTGAACCTATGCGAAAATTAACACACGATGAAATATCGTCGAATCGTAGTAGTCTTGATACCCTGCATCAAGTCAAAAAACTTCCTGTTGTGGTTGTTTTAGACAGCATAAGAAGCAGTTATAATGTGGGTTCTATTCTTCGAACATCAGACGGAGTAATGATTGAAAAATTGATTGCAACCGGATATACACCGCATCCCCCCAAAAAAGAAGTGTTAAAAACAGCTCTCGGTTCTCAAGATAGTGTTAGTTGGGAATATGTTAAAAACCCAATTGAAATAGTGGCAAGATATAAAGATGAAGGATACAAGATTTGTGCCTTAGAACAAACGAATAAAAGTGTTGCTCATCATTCACTTACTAAGCAAATTTTTCCTTTATGCTTAATTATTGGGAATGAAATAACCGGGGTTAAACAAGAACTAATTGATCTTTGCGATTTTTCGATTGAGATTCCTCAATATGGTATAAAACAAAGTTTGAATGTTGCAGTTGCTTATGGAGTTTCGGTTTTCGAGTTAAGAAGAATTTTCGACTCCAAATAAATTATACCGAAGTAAAAAATTCTTCCCCGTTGTCTTTATGATGAAGATATAACAAATTAGCCCGAACCATATTAATCAAAGTACGAGATGCACGCCTATTGGATATATTAGCTTTTAGTGCCAATTCTTTAACTGTTACGGTATCTTTGCTGTCAAGCATTTCAAATACGATTTTTTCGTTCTTTGAGATCCCATAATTTACCAACGACGTATCATTAGTCTGTGATTGCAAAATTTTTATCATCTCTTTGCTTGCCAAAACACTTTTATCATTTACCCGAACATATACTTGTGCAGTATTTAAGTTAATCTTGCTTTCATAATCTTGGATACGGTTAGGTTTCTTTTTCGATTCCGGGATTTGAACGACAACCAGCTCATCAATGCCGATATTAATAAAATTCAATTTATACTCAAGCGGTGGTTCACAAAATTTTT
>CAYLVF010000242.1:0-4635 GCA_964387045.1 uncultured Melioribacter sp.
ATGTCATAACATGAATATTTATTTTTGATTGCATAAGTTTTACTTCCATTGTTAGAAACTACTGCATTCATCTCTTGAAAGAAATCTTCAGCGGGCAAGAACAAACATTTTGTAGAGCGTACAACTGCTATTAATTTGCCGTCCTCCTCTTCCAAGACAGATTTAGCCCGGTAAGCATTCACATAACGTGGTTTCTGTTCTTTAAGTATTGCTATTGCTAAATGACTTTTTCCGGAACCAACTGAACCATAAAGAACTAATGAACTTTTCTTTGTTTTACCAGATGCAAATTTTTTGCATGAAACAAATTTCTTTTTAGTTTCTTCATTGTACGAATTGAAGTTCTCAAAAGATTTGTCCCAATAATACTCAGGCAAATTTTTTATTTCGGGACTGCAAGTACTAATCAGTTCCTTCGAGCTCAGCAGCTCCTTCAAAGACTGATTCGTTTGAGCCAATACTTCCGTAACCATTATTTTTCTCATAATTTGTTTTAGTTAAATCAGAATCTCTTTTTAACCATTCCCTACAGGTGAGATAAACACTCGTGTACTTTTTCTTTTTTGTTTTATCAAAGTTTTCCATAGACATGAGCTTATCTTTGATTTTTTCTTCCGGATAATTCTTTAGGAGTTCATTACATTGATCAGAGGTTAATTGTTTATCAAGTTTCGAAACATTTGGTAAGTTCTCAGCGATGAATTTTTGAATTGAGTGAATTTCTGTTTCCTTGTCTTTATCCTTATCCTTGTCTTTATCCTGATCTTTATATTTATATAGGACTGTTCTTGAACAGTTGTTTAACTGTTCATTAACTGTTGCTGAACTGTTCTTGAACTGTTCATAAAAATCCATCAATCCTCTTTTTCCTAGTTGATTGATAACACTCTTATGAGCGTTTACCGATGGATTAAGATTCCCATATTGAAATTCTACAAAAGAGGGAATAAACCATTTCTCACCGTTATCAACTTCAACAATATGTTTTCCTAATTCTTTTTTAGCTAAATCAATATCGATCTTTTCACCAATTCGGATTTCAGCGATTTCAGGTTCCACGTGCCAAAGTCCAGCATGATCACAGTCATCAAGGATGTAAAGAAAGAACAGTTTATTAACAGTTGATAATCCCTTGAAGAACTGTTTTTTCCATTTCTCATTATCTGTGAATCTTTTTGCCATTGCTCAGTCCTCCTCATCTTTCATGTACTGTTCAATTATAGGTTCGATCGGCTGTTCAGCGTTAATA
Source organism: uncultured Melioribacter sp. (assembly GCA_964387045.1). Classification (GTDB taxonomy): domain Bacteria; phylum Bacteroidota; class Ignavibacteria; order Ignavibacteriales; family Melioribacteraceae; genus SURF-28. Next base: position 1,250 of record CAYLVF010000242.1, read on the forward strand.
GCTTCAAGGATTTCATAAAGAAAGTCATTTAAGGCGATTAACCATGAAGCTGTATTATTCATGAGGTGTTTGCAAGTCTCTTTTATTTTGAGCCGGTCAAAAGTCTCGGTGTAGAGTTGATTAACGAGCTTAGAATTGATTTCATCAGTGAGATGAACAAGCTTCGTAGTTTCGTCATAGAGCTGCTCTATGTCGGTACGTGCAATGTTGTTTAATTTCTCTTGAAGGGTTTCCTTGACTTGATCGATAAGTTTTAACTGATCTTGCCATAACTGGAGCAATTCTGATGAAGATTCGTATTCTCGATCGGCTATTTTTTCATTGATCTGTTGCTGCTGAATGTTCAACTCAAATAGCTCTCCTTTCAATTCGAAAGCCGTGATAACCTTGTGCTGTAAGTTCATGTCGAACCTCTTTATTTACTTGTTGGTGTTGCTTTTGAAATATGTTTTTCCAAGGCTGAAATTCTTACTTCTAATACATCAACTCTATTCAACAAGTCCTCGACAAAGTCGCGAACATTTAATTCGATTTTTCGAAACTTATTTTTTTTCTCATCTGGTAAATTGTGAAAGTCTTCAGCTGAAATTTTATCGCCAACTTGAAACCTTTGTCCTTCCCACATTTGATTGCTGATAGGTGTATAGATAGTTGTCATAATACGTTTTGCTGACATGGTGGATCCTCCTAGTTGTTAAAGTTATTAAACGAGAAAGCCCCCTGAACAATCCGGGGACACGGAAAGATGCAAGGGGCTTTGCTCAAGCTATAGAAATAGTTATTCGTCATTCGTGTCCCCGGTGAAATGTTATTCAAAAATTTATTTTATGGGATGTAATAAAAGGAAGGAAGGACGACAAGACAAAGAAAAGACACTCGTTTGCCTTGTCTTTAGATGCGGTTTTCTTTTGAATATCCTAAACGCTGTAAGCTTTTTCTAACACCTGCATGACCATTAGATTTGGTTAGTTTCTCTTTTTGTAATATTTTCAGAATTCTATTAACGATCTTGCTATTTACAGTTTCACCTTTGGCTAAATTAAATTCTTGTGCTAATTCTTCAACTCTTTTTCTTTGTTTCCCTCGATTACTACTCGTTTTTTGTTTAGTAATTATAGTATGAGTTGGCTCAATTGATTCGTTGTAATACTGTATTTGATCTCTTGTAATAATTCCAGTATCAGCAGCTTTCTTGATGTTCATTCTTGTGATTATAATAATATTTTCCTTAGCCTTTTCATGTCGCGAAATTTCATTTTGTGAATGAACAATTCCCAAATTCCTATCACGGTTAAATTCCTTGTCAAATATCTGTAATTCAATGTTTGCTCTAAATACTTGTAAGGAAAGTTTTTCTTTTTCTAAAACATTTTTTTCTATTTCTGCAGTCTCAATTATTGCATCGTCTGCAGGGAGCCAAACTTTATTTTTTTCATTATCTATCACAGCCAGTTTAGCTTCAATTTTCTTATCGATTAATTCAATCCCATGATCTAAACTTTCTCGTTTTTCATAGAGTCTATCTAGAAGGGGGTTAATATTTTCGTGTTTCATTTTTCTATCGCTCCCAAAAAAAATCCACTTAGCCGTTATCAAACTGATTGCCGTCAGTCGTTCCTTAAAGGAACACGGTCTAAGTGGACTTTATGAAATTCTCTTTTCGGCAATTTATTTGACAGTTGTTATTACTATTGAACTTACTTCTTTTTACGTCCCGGGAAAATTCTATCTGCAAGCTCTTCAGTTGTTTCCAAATCCATATCCCTTTCAATTACATCCTCAGCTTCATATTGATCATGATTTTGAAAACTGTGAATCTCAGCTATTCTAAATCTGTATCTTGTTTTCCGGTTTGCATCTTTGTAAGTCCGTGATTTCAATTTACCTTTCTTCACTAAATCGACTACAGTATTCGGACTCAAGCGAAGCAACTTTGAGGCTTTATGTAATGAGAGTTCTTCAATGCTGTGTTCCGCTTCTCGATCGAGAAGTAATCTCAGCATCCGTTTAATTTCTTGCTGTTCACTGTAGAGTGTTTCATTGCTAATGAATGTCATAGCTGAGCCTTCTGATTAAATTGCTATTTCTTTTAAGAACATCTCTGCAATATCTCTCCATGCACCTCGTAGCAGAAACTCGGTCATGTGGTAATTAGAAATATCATTATAATCCTCAAGGTCTGATTCGTTACATCTTAACAATTCGATTGCAATGAGAGCACGTTCTTTATAAAAAGTAACTTCTCTATCAGGATAAATCCGTTTACCATTCTTAAGCGTGATACCCTCAGCATATTTTATAGAACATATTAATGCCTTGTAGTTTTCAACTTCCTTATCTGTTAAAGAGTTATCAATAATTTCGGTTGTAGAGGGTGAAAAATCTTCTCTATCTAAAAGTGATTTTTTAAACTCATGGAACTCTTTATTCAATTCCGGATCAGAACGGATTTCTCCGGATTCTTCGATTTCACTTGTCATCTCCCATTTGGTCGGGAGCCCTTTTTTACTCCTTTCCCAAAAGTAGTTAAATTCTTTTTCAACTAACGAAAGTCTTTTGTCAGTCATAGTTCCTCCATTAATGGTGTATCATTTTATAAAGCTTGTTCATTCACTTCACCAAATTCACTGAGAATTTTTATTCTAACTTTCTTAATATCACCAGCAACAATTTCTAAAAGATTATCAAGGTTTCCTATCACCTGATGAAATTTAGATTCGTTTGATGAATCGGTATCCTTTAATGTTACGTTATAAGAAATAGCCGTTTCAAGCAATGAAGCAGCGTGATAAAGAATATCTTCGTTATTCCTCATAAGATCATAGGAATAATCCAATGATTTAGTATTAGTTTTTATTGCATGCTGCTGATGTTGTGGTTTTTGTTGAATAGACATAAAGCCTCCTTGTTTGATTTAACACAAAAAAGCCCTGAGATTTGTCAGGCTCAAACAAGTTGGCCCCCGGAACTTCACAGTTTCCGGAATCTCAAGGCAGGTATTGTAATTCATTGTTTTCATTTAAAACAAAAATTCCTTTCTATCGGGAAGGAATAACCGCTTGCTTGATTTGACAAATGAATTTTACGGAATCAGAGAATTAATCGCAAGTTAAATCGAAAGGAAATCGAACTCAGAATTCAACTCACATAATAAATGAAAATCCTCTTCATAAAGCAGCTTCAACAAATCGGTGTTATCAATCCATAACAAAGGTTCGGTTAATTCTATTAATGGTGCTCTAAGTTCATTAGATAAGCTCTGTGAAGCGTTCTCAAGGGAAACCGGCTCATGTCCTATCTCTAAGTTATCGAGTTCAATTTGAAGTGTTATAAAATTATTTCGAAATTCTTTTTCTTGTTCCATTGCATAATTTTTTAACATAATT
>CAYLVF010000243.1:0-4591 GCA_964387045.1 uncultured Melioribacter sp.
ACTATTCGTAAAAAAGAATTGAGTATGGCTCAGGTATGAAAGGATCTCCGATATATCGATTCGTTTTTGCCGGTGGAGGTACGGGGGGACACCTTTACCCGGCTCTTGCCGTTGCAGAAAAAATTCGTGAACTGAAACCGGAATCTGAATTTTTGTTTATTGGTACTAAAAATAAAATCGAAGCAACCGTTGTTCCGGCAAGCGGATTTAATTTTAAATCTGTTTGGATTAGCGGATTCTCAAGGAAGATGAACCTTAGTAATATTCTTTTTCCTCTAAAAGTATTTGTCTCTTATTTCCAAAGTTTGCTTGCTCTAATTAGTTTCAAACCACGAGTTGCAGTTGGAACCGGTGCATACGTTGCCGGTCCTGTTATTTCTGCCGCATCTACTTTGGGAGTTAAAGTAATTTTACTTGAACAGAACAGTTATCCGGGCATTACAAACAGGTTCTTGGAAAAGAAAGCAAACCAAATTCACATTAGTTATGAAGACTCAAAAAAATATTTTAGGATGACTGAGAAGTTAAATGTTACAGGTAATCCAATTAGACCAACACTTAACTTGATAGATAGAAACGAAGCCTGTATTAAAATGAATTTAGATCCTAATAAAAAAGTTGTATTGATTTTAGGAGGAAGCGGCGGTGCTAAATCAATAAATAATGTAATAGCCGGTGAAATAAAAAGTTTGATGGAAATTAATATTCAACTCATTTGGCAAACCGGCAAATCATATTACGATAAATACAAAAAATATAATTCCGAAATGACAATAGTTGCGGCATATATTGATGATATGTCTGCTGCCTATTCCTGTGCGGATTTAGTAATTGCAAGAGCTGGGGCAACTACTATTGCCGAGCTAAGTTATTTGGGGCTGCCGGTAATATTGATCCCTTCTCCAAACGTTGCGGCGAATCATCAGTTTAAAAATGCGGAATCATTAAATAAATCTGATGCAGCAGAACTAATAGAAGACAAAAACATGAATTCGGAATTACGAAACAAAATTATCTCACTTCTTAATGATGAAGTTAGATTAAGCGAGTTAAAAAAAAACATAAAAAATTTTTCGAAACAGGATGCAGCAAAAATTGTTGCTGAAAGTGCAATAAAATTAGCGGAGCAGATTTAATTATGGCAATGATGATGAACACGGTTAAAAATATACACATGGTCGGTATCGGCGGTATCGGAATGAGCGGTATTGCGGAAATATTGTTGACGCAGGGATTTAATGTCTCCGGTTCTGATTTATCTAAAAGCGAAGTAACCGATAGATTAGAATCTTTAGGAATAAAAATTTATGAAGGACATAAAACAGAAAATTTACTTGAAGCTGATGTTTTAGTTTATTCATCTGCAGTAACAGTAGAAAACCCGGAAGTAAAAGAAGCTATCGCACGAAAAATTCCGGTCATCAAGCGTTCAGAAATGTTAGCCGAATGCATGAGAATGAAATATGGAATAAGCATTGCCGGAACACACGGGAAAACTACAACTACATCTATGGTTGGTCTCGTTTTAACCGAAGGCGGTATTGATCCGACTATTATTGTTGGAGGTAAACTTAGCGGGCTTGGTGGAACGAATGCACGTCTCGGCAATAGTGAGTATATAGTTGTTGAAGCCGATGAATTCGACAGAACGTTCTTAAAATTAACACCAAGTATTGCCGCTATAACAACTTTAGAAAAGGAACATCTTGATACATACAAAGATTTGGATGATATAAAATCCGCATTTGTTCAATTTGCCAATAAAGTTCCGTTTTTCGGATTTGTTGTTTTGTGTATGGATGAACCGGCTTTACAGGATATCATTCCTCTTATTAATAAAAAAATATTTACGTACGGACTAACTTCACAAGCAGATATTCGTGCTGTTGATCTCAAACATGATGAATACACAAGCAGTTATACTGTTATTTATAAAGGTGAAGAATTAGGAAGAATAACTTTGCAAATGCCCGGTGTTCACTTTGTTAAGAATTCTCTCGTTGCGGTTTGTATCGGGAAAGAAATGGGAATCGGTTTCGATGTAATTAAAAAATCTTTGGAATCATTCAAAGGTGTTTATAGAAGATTTGAAACTAAGTACAACAAAGAAATTTTAGTTATAGATGATTATGCTCATCATCCGACAGAGACAAATGCAACATTAGCCGGAATAAGAGCAGGGTGGAAAAGAAGATTAGTCGCAGTATTTCAGCCACATCTTTATTCGCGTACAAGTGATTTTTATGCTGAGTTCGGAAGATCATTTTTAAATACGGATGTTTTTATTTGTACCGATGTGTACCCGGCTAGAGAAAAACCGGTTGAAGGAATTACAGGCGAGTTGATAGCAAAAGCTGCAAAAGATTTCGGTCATAAAAATGTGATATATGAACCGGATAAAAATAAAGTACCTGAGCTATTAATGAAAATTCATAAGAAGAATGACATAATAATAACAATGGGTGCCGGTGATATTTGGAAATACGGCGAAAAATTTGTCGAGTTGATTAAAAATAAAAAATGAAAAATCTCAGTGGGAAAATAGCGTTAATAATTTTTGTAATCCTTTCAGGCACAGTAATCTATTTGTCGTTCAGTCTTGATAGCAAAAAAGAAATCTATATCTCAATGATTGATATAAATGGAAACGTACATCTTCCGAAAAATTCTTACTTCGAATATGCTAATCTTCAAGACAAGCAAAATTATGATTTGCTTTCGCTTTCAGTTATAAGAGATAGACTTCAAAAGCATCCCTATATAAAACAAGTTACTGTTGGTTATGCAGGCAACGGTAAAGTAATTGTAAATTTAATAGAGAAAGAATTTAAAGCAATACTTCTAGCCAACGGTGACAGATTTTTAATGACATCAAAAATGGAAGCTTTGCCTGTCTTGGAAAACTCACAGAATATTAATTACCCGGTAATTCAAATTAATTCCGATGATAGAATAAAACCGTTCCGGATTGCGGGAAGTAACAGCGAAATTAAAACATCATTCAAAATGTTAACTGCGGCTAAATTACTTAACCCAAGTTTGTATGATAATCTTTCTGAAATCGACTTTAGAAATAAGCGGAATGCAATTATACGCTTCTCTTCGGTTGACTACCCGGTGATAATTGGCAGAGAAAATGAAATTAAAAAATTAGTTGTCTTTGAAAGATTATGGGAAAGTATAGGTACGGTTCAGGCAAATAAGTTACTCGAATATGTCGATCTCCGGTTTACCGATAAAGTTTATCTCGGTATTGCCGGGGAAAATTTACAAGTAGAGGAAACTCAATCATGAAAAAAAATATTATAGCAGGATTAGATTTAGGTACGACGAAAGTTTGCGCGGTTATTGCTGAGCAATTGGAAGGTAAACTCGATATCCTTGGTTTCGGTGTTGCTCCGTCCGAAGGATTAAATAGAGGATTAGTTGCCAACATTGCTAAAACTGCCGAAGCAATTAAAGAAGCTATGAGCATTGCATCGAACAGGGCAGGATTTGAAGTAAGAAGTTTAAATGTTGGAGTTGCAGGCGAACACATTACAAGTCTTAGACATAGAAATTATGTTACAATTAGTAACCCTGATAAAGAAATTACTCAAAGTGATCTTGATAGATTACGCGCAGATGTGAAGACAATTAGAATTCCATCAGATAGGCAAATACTTCACATCATTCCCGAAGAATTCTTTGTTGATTATCAAGGCGGTATTGAAGACCCGATTGGTATGTCGGGATCAAGATTGGAAGCTGTTAATCATGTTGTATTAGCCTCGATACCGGCAATTCAAAATATAAAAAAATCTGTTGAGCGAGCCGGATTTCAAGTTTCAAATTATATACTCCAGCCGATTGCATCAAGTGTTTCTGTTCTCGATGAAAACGAAATGGACCTTGGCGTTGCTTTGATTGATATCGGAGGTGGTACAACCGACATAGCAATTTTTCATGACAAAAGTATCAAGCATACAAAAGTTATCGGCGTTGCAGGCAATCAAGTTACAAATGATATACGTGAATCCTTAGGAATAGTAACAAGTGAAGCGGAAAAATTAAAAAAAGAATTCGGATACGCTACGGAAGAAGCAATTATCAAGGAAGAAGATATTTATATAAAAGGTGTCGGTGCGAGAGGTAATGTAAAAATTCCGGTTACTCTGCTTACACAAATCATTCATGTAAGGATGAGAGAACTCTTCTCTATAATAGATAACGAATTGAGACAAGCCGGATTTAAAAATAAAATTAAAGCCGGCATTGTATTGACCGGCGGCGGTTCTTTGCTAAAAGGATCGAAAGAATTAGCGGAAGAAGTTTTCGGATTACCGGCAAGAATTGGTATCCCTCTCGAACTTGGTTCGGGCTTATCAACTGAAATTGAAAGCCCGGAGTTTGCTACTGTTGGAGGTCTAATTAAAGGAGTCCCGGGTTCTCCATCAGAAGAAACGGCAAAAACATTTAAACTAAAGAAAGATAAAAAGAGTTTTAAAGTAGGGAGTTTCTTTAAAAGAATACAAGAGTTTTTCGATGAATTATGAAATAGAAAATAATAAATAATAAATATAATTATACCACAACAAGGAGGAAACAATGA
>CAYLVF010000244.1:0-4544 GCA_964387045.1 uncultured Melioribacter sp.
TTCAAAAGAAGAAGCGGTTGAACTTCCCCAGCCGTAAGCATAAAATTCTTTATAAACATATCCTTCCGATTCATTTCCTTTCTTTGCAATTCTTAATTGATACTTACCCGATTTTGAGAGAACAAACGGTATATCGGCAAGACCATTCTTGAAATTAATTACTTTTTCCCATTCTATTACTTCTTGTTCTTCGGATGCATAATAATATCGATCGCTATAATCTTTTTTAAGAACAGTTTTCCATTCATATCTAACAAGCCGTGCAGTCCCGTTGAAATCTTTAATTGCAGCATCATTATAATCTACAACTGCTGCTTGAAAATTCAGTTTCTCATTTGTACCGAAGTAATAACCCGGAGCTTTTATTCCAACAAAATATTTTTTAGGGTAGACTGAAAAATCAGTTACCCTGTTTACCGGTCTCCCGGTTAGATCGAATACACTAACAAAAGCATATCCCTTTATTATTCCTCCGCCGGATAAACCGTTTGGTACAATGTAAGTTATATCTGCTTCGCCTTTTTCGTTTAAGTTTCCGTCAATGAATGTATTTTCAACTCTTGTATTCTCTGCCGTTGATCTTGAAAAATCATAATCGCGGAATGTTTGACTAACAAACGGCTGATGACGCAACTGAATATCAGCTTCATATTTTAAACCGCTTGCCTCGGCACCGAATAAATATTCGGCTTCGGTTTTTATTTCTACTTTTTCTCCTTCAAAGTATTTCTCTTTTTCTTTTTTAAGAACTACGCGAATCTTATCCGGTACAAAATCTTCAACACTGAAAGAATAAACTCCTATTAGCTGACTGCTTCCAATGTATAAATCTGCTCTGTATTGACCGGTCAATACATAATCGGGTATGTTAAATGAAAGTTCGAATGAGCCTTCATTGTTTAGATCTTTCTTGAATTCATCAAAAACTTTTCCGGTGGGTGAAATCACTTTTATTATTACGGGAAGATCTTTTACAACATTAATATTATTATCGCGAATGATTGCAGATATGTTTGCTTTATCACCGGGTCTATAAATATTTCTATCGCCGTAAATAAATGCCTGGTAAGTATCTGAGTATTCAGTTTTCCCGCCGACATCAAAACGTGATGTTTCAACAAATGTTTCGCGTAAATCGATGTAATTAAAATCATCCGCTTTTTCTGCGGTTACTAATTGCGGGTAGAAATCTTTTAATTGTTCTTTAACATTGTTAAAAGTGACTATACCTTTATCATTTGTTTTGCCTTGCAGTCTTACTTGATTATTAAAAGAGATTACAGAAACTTCAACATCTGCAGCCGGTTCGGCTGATTCAATAGAATTAACAAAAACAACAAATTGATTACTCGACTGTTTTGCAATAATTGCAAGATCGGAAATTGCAATCATCTTTGAATCTTGTATCCATCTATCTTCGGCAGAGCGGACTGTTACCGTATAGATACCTTTTATATCTTTTCTTATAGCTTCATTAAGATTAATATCAAGTTTTTGCAGCCAATTTCTTCCGCCGTTTAATTCAATTTTTTTTGTATAAAGAGACCGACCGAAACTTTCGATATAGTAATACGGGTTATAATAACCCCAAGAATCATTGTATGTATAAGAGTATCGATCTAAGAAGTGAAGTAAATTGTTTTTGAAGATCTGAGATACTTCTATTTCTATTTTATCAACATTAACAACATTTGCCTGCAGATTTTTTTCACCGCCAAGCATTAAATATTTACCGCTCTTATCCGAAAAGTCAATTGAAGGATTAAGACTTACAAGCGATACAACTTGTTCATAATCAAATTCAAGTTCGCCGCCGTATAAGCCTGGAAGTCCTTTCTTTATCAACAGTTCAACGGTTTCTATATTTTCAAGATCGGCTTCGATTCTAAATGAATTTTCACTTACAAAAAATTGCAGATCACGGATTGATTCAAGAATCACGTAATCTTTCAACTTTGTTTGAGCAACCATTTGTGTAGTGCCGATAACGAGTGAAACTTTAGCGCCGTCAAATTCGGAAGATACTCCTGTAATTTGAAGTTTTGTAATTGGAGGTAATTTTTGCGAAAACGTTCTTGATTCTTGAAGAGGCTTTTTCCCGATAACAGAGTTTAATCCTTTATGAACGGTTATCTTAAATTCTTGATCTTTTTCTGTTTGTTGAACTTCGCCAAAATTTACGGCAATTGTTTTATCACTTTTCTGTGATACAATTTCAAAATCCTTTATCTCTTTACCTTCTCTTGAAACAGAAATTAATTGTTTAAGCTGATCGGGATTAACTGCGTAATTAAAATTTACATTTGCCTGAACCGAAAGTGTATATACTTGATTCGGAATTCGTGTCCAGAAAAAATCTACCGACTTTACATCAAAATCGGGAGTGTAAAATTCATATTCATCAAAATCGGGTGTAAGAGTAGAGTTGAACAAAACTCTTTTTGTAATCTTAGCTTTATATTTTTGAATTGGTTCAAGCGGAATATCGGGGGAAAAAATTAATGTGCGCGCATCAAGCCATTTGTATTGACCGGGAATTTTCGGTTCGAATTCAATAAACTCATCGGTCAGCCATTTATCCAATTGATCTGCAGGAGCAAGATTTTTGGAAAACTCTACGGTAAATGTTGTTAAATTTTCTACTTCACCTTTTGGTGAGAAATCTTTTACCTCAACTGTGTTTGAGGGTCCGCACGAATAAAATATTACTGCTGTAATGAATAAGAAGAAAAATTTTCTTTTCATAATTACCCCGATATTTTCTATTTATAAAATTTGAGAAATGCTTTAATAGAAGATAATCAATAGGATTAAAAGTAATCAATAGATTTGTTATTTGGGTAATTAGTTTTTGGTTTTACAAAAAATTGTCCGGGTAAGGTATCATGCGAATTCGCTTACCGCAAAAGAAAAATTTTAAGACAATCGGATAATATTTTTCTTATATTGAATACAAAAGTACAACATCTCAGAGCCAAGCGTGCTTCTGAGATTAATTAGCCTAATAACAGACACATATATGCTATTTTGATCCCCATGTAAGTAAGAGGGAAAGTACAAGAATGAGTATTAAAGAAAAGCTAAAAATTGACCTCCGCAAAAACGTAATTTTTCAAACAACAACCACATTTATAATAGCCGTAGCATTTATGTCGATTTACCAGGTTGCAAAGTTCTATTTGCTTAAAGACCTGACTCTATTTCAGTCCAATGTAATCACGGTTATTTTTGCTTCTATTGTTGCATCAATAGCGGTTTACTTTATATTACGAGACCATAACAAACTTATAACCGAAATAAATAAAGGAATTGCAGAAAGAAGAAAAATATATCAAGAGAGTAGCCTTAATAATTCTCTTTTAGAAGCAACCCTCGAATCAACCATTGACGGATTTCTTGTAGTGAATAAGAATAAGCAAATTACAAGAGTCAATAAAAAATTTATAGATCTGTGGAGTATTCCTAAATCTATTATTGAATCTAATGATACCGATAAACTTTTTAATTTTATTTCCGCGCAATTAAGCAAACCCAAGGAATTTTTTGATATAGAACAAGGTGCAATTAATAATCCCACCAAAGAAACACTTGATACACTTGAACTTATGGACGGTAGAATCTTTGAATTATATTCTATGGCGCAAAAGTTAGAGAATCAAATAGTTGGAAGAGTTTGGAGCTTTCAAGATATAACCGATAGAAAAGAAGCCGAAAAAAAATTACAAGAAAATGTCGAAACATATAAAGCAATTTTTCACAATTCCTCGGATGGAATGTTTTTAATGAGTGATGTCTTTATTGATTGTAATGATTCTGTCTGTAATTTATTTAATTGTTCCAAAGAAGATATTATTGGGAAATCACCAATAGTTTTCTCACCCGAGATACAACCGGACGGCAGAGAGTCAAGTATTTCTGCTAAAAATAAAATTGAAAACGCTTACAATGGTAAACCGCAAAGATTCTATTGGCAGCACAAAAGAAAAGACGGTGTGCTTTTTGATGCCGAAGTTTCGCTAACCGCAATAATAATCGGCGGAAAAAAATTAATTCTTGCCATCGTTAGAGATATAACTGAAAATAAAAGAGCACAAAATATTCGCGAAGTATTATATCAAATTTCCGAAGCAGCTTATACTGCATCAGATATGATTGCTCTATACAAAAAGATTCACGAAGCTGTAAGTCTGCTTATGCCGGCAATTAATTTTTACATTGCAATTTACGATGAAAAAACCGACATGGTATCCTTCCCTTATATGGTTGATGAATTTGATCCACCTTACCCGCCCAAAAAAGCGGGGAATGGTTTAACAGAATATATTTTACGTAAAGGCGAAGCAACACTAATTGATGAAAAATTAGATTTAGAATTGCGTGAAGCCGGTGAAGTAGAACTTATTGGAACCCCAACCTTAATTTGGCTCGGTGTTCCACTTAAAGTGGAAGGAAAAACAATAGGTGTGATTGTAGTTCAGGATTATCACAAAGCGGATACTTACGGTGAAGAAGAAAAACAGATACTTGTGTTTGTTGCAGAACAG
>CAYLVF010000245.1:0-2904 GCA_964387045.1 uncultured Melioribacter sp.
TTTAAAGGACTTCTTCCGCGGCTAGGATAATATGTTTTGTTGTTTTATTGATAAGCCAATTTTTTTGATACTGCAAAATATATTTTTTCTTAAAAAAATAAAATCCCAACTCGCGTTGGGATATAGAGCTATTAATCGTTATAAATTCTGAAAGAGTTTCCGTTAGGATATTCATCGTAATGTTTTTTATAAATCTCTTTATATTTTTTGTAGAGATGATCAGGTACTCGTTTGCCGTTTATGTACATCGCATCGTCTTCAAATTCTAATCTTCTTAGAGCATCTTCATAATCAATTAAGCCGTCTTTAACTAGTTCCGGTTTAAGTTCCGACATAAAATCCTTTAGTAGCTTCATTTCGGCTTTCAATTTACTCATATCAATATCCAGGTCCTTTATCTCTTCGCGAAGGTTCAGCATACTTTCTTTTAACTCCGAGAAATCAATATCAATCTTGGGGATATCTATTTTAATGCTTGCCAATTCGCGTGATAAATTTTTCATCTGTTCTTTGAATTCATCGTTGTTCCATTTTAAGTCGATATCGAATTTCATTTTTGATAAGTCATCTTTCAATTTCGACATTTCTTTTTTGAACTCTTCGCGGTCAAACGGGAAATCGGGCTTTTCTAATTGCATCATTTCTTTCTTTAATTTTTTCATCTCTTTTCTAAATTCATCATTGTCGAAGTTAATTTTTATTTCTTCGGTAAGTTGTTTCATGTTATTAGCAAAATCTTCTCCCAAATCGATCTTCAAATCTTTTAGTTCTTCTTTAAGAGTGAACATATCTTTCTTTATTACTTTCATTTTCCAGTCAATCTCTTCAATTTCATCAAGAATCATATCTTCATATTTATAAAATTCATCTGCTGAAACACGATCGCCGTCTTTATATAAATAGGCTAACTTTCCGTTGTCGAAAGTGGCTTCCCACTTTGATTTTTCGCCACGAAATCTTTTATAGAAAATATAAGTTTGATTTTCCTCATCCAATCTATCCGCGTTAATGTATCTGTGGTCGCCGTATTTATCTTCTTCATAAACAATATTGGACCGGTCTTGATAATAACTTTCGCCGTTTGTTGTGCTGCATGCAGCGACACTTAATGAAATCATTATCAGAGTCAATAAAGAAGCAGCGTAAACTTTGCTTCTCAAGTTAGTATGTTTGTTTTCCCCCGTCATTCGCTTTATTCTCCTTATTAAATGGTTGTTGTTTCCAAGCGCACTCATTGCTAAAGAATATCGATCGGATTGATATTGATTCAGGCACAGCAATGCTTTTGCTAATTCGGCAGGATGCTTAATTGCCTGTAAAGAAATATCATCGCAAATATTTTCTCTTTCGTCTCTAATACGAGACGAAATCCACCATACGGCAGGATGATAAAAGAAGATTACTTCTATTATAGATTGGAAGAAGTTAATCAAGTAATCGGCTCTTTTAATATGTGCAAGTTCATGAACAATTACAGCTTCGACTTGTGTGTAGCTCATTCCGCTAAGTAAACCGATAGGGAAAAGTATAACCGGTTTTAAATAACCGATAGTTACCGGAACTTTTACCAATGCGGATTCAAGCAGCTTAACTTTTTGTTTTATATTAAGCTGTTCGATAAAACGGGTTACAATGTTAGAATAAACTTCATCAGCATGATTTGTCCGATAATGTTTTAATCTTTGCGAATAAAGGAATCCCCCCATTAGCTTTAATGCAAAGAATAAAATACCAAGCAAATAAAATGTTACGATTACCGGGATGTGTTGATTGAAATACAAGGTGAACCCTTGAGTAATCTGCGCTATGAAATTGTCATTAGTTATTGTGTTATTGGTTAATACGTTATTGGTTATTATGTTATTAGTTATTGGGTTATTTTGTGTTTGATTGATTGTGTCTTGGATTAGAGTCTTTTTAGAATAGGGATTATTGAGAATATTGTAATGATCAACGAATGTTCTTATTGTCATCGCGGTAAGTAATAAAAGTGCTCCGACAGTTACCAAATATCTTAATTGAGCCGATTTTTTATTTAGGAATAGTAGCAAGATTGATAAAAGAACAGCAACTAAAGCTCCCTGCCAAATCGAATGCAGAATCATCCAGCCGAATGCACTAATTAAATTTTCGGGAACGATATTACTTAAGAAATTCATTTTGATTCACGTTCAAGCTTGTTAATTAATTCTTTGATCTCTTGTAATTCTTCTTTTGTTGTTTTCTTATTCCCCAAAGCCTGCATAACAAGTTTACTCGCCGATCCACCGAAAGCGGTATCTAATATTTTATCTAATAATAACTGTTGAGTTTTTTCTTTTTTGATTGTGGCAGAATAGATGTGACTTCTTCCGTCTTTTTTCCGTTCAACTAAACCTTTTTCAAACATAATCTGCATTGTTTTTAAAGTGGTTGTGTAACCTGTTTCTTTTTTCTTGTTGATCTCTTCATTCACTTCTTTAACTGTCACTTCACCTTTTTCCCAGAGAATTTGCAGAATTTCTAATTCGGCAACCGTTGGCTTAATATTTTGATTTTCGCTCATTTTTTGATCTTTTATTTGTTCTGAAGATTAAGACGAATGAGTTTACGAAAGGTTTCGTAGAAATATTTAAAAGACATTGACGTTTTGGCGTTATAACGTTATTTTAGAAAAAAGGAGGAGCCAAATGTCGATAATGAGTAAACGAGCAACAATATATCTGGAACCGGATATTCACAGACTTCTAAAACTAAAAGCAGCCGAAACTTCATCTTCAATTTCGGAAATAGTTAATGATTTATTAAGAGCAGAATTTCTTGACGATGCTGAAGATATCCAAAGCATTAAAGAGAGAATTAACGAACCAACTATTTCATACGAAACTCTTCTGAAAGAATTGAAAGATGAAGGCAGATTATAAA
>CAYLVF010000245.1:3004-4511 GCA_964387045.1 uncultured Melioribacter sp.
ACTATTTCATACGAAACTCTTCTGAAAGAATTGAAAGATGAAGGCAGATTATAAAATCGAAATAAAGAAAAGCGCTGCCAAAGAAATCAAATCACTGTCGGACAAATATCTAAGAAAAGTGCTTAATAAGATTTCCTATCTTTCCAAAACACCTCGTCCTAAAAATTGTAAAAAGTTAACAGGTAAGAATGAATATCGAGTTAGAGTTGGTGTTTATAGAATTGTATATACAGTTGAAGATGAGAAATTGATAATAATTGTTGTAAAAGTAGCTCACAGAAAAAATGTTTATTAGATAATAAAAACATGTTGTTTTTATAACAGTTCCTTTCCTTATATTTGCCGAATGAATTTTGATAAGTACACCGAACACAAAGCTTTTCCAATTACAATTCTTATACTTCTTGGATTAGTTTGGGGAAGTTCATTCATTCTTATTAAACGAGGATTGGTAGCGTTTGATCCGCTGCAGGTTGGGACAATAAGAATAATGTTTGCTTCGCTTGTTATGATACCCATCGCATTTAAGAATCTAAGACTACACTTCAAAACTGATTGGAAAAAATTTGTTGCTGTCGGATTAATTGGGAACTTCTTCCCGGCAATATTATTTGCTTATGCAGAAACCGGTATAACAAGTTCGCTTGCAGGGATACTTAATGCACTTACACCGATGTTCACTTTAATCTTCGGCACATTGTTTTTCGCCGCACAAATTAATCGTTGGCAGATGATTGGTTTGATAATAGGGTTCGGCGGTTCGGTTGCTCTTAGTTTTTTAGGTAGTGAAGGAACTCTAGGCAGCTTCAATCATTATGCCGGTGCGGTAATTATTGCAACCCTTGGGTACGGTCTTAATATTAACCTGTTAAAGAAATGGTTTCCCAGATTAAACTCACTTGTTTTAACTTCACTTGCTATGTTTTCAGTAGGACCGCTTGCTGCAGTGTATCTTTTATCAACAAATTTTATAAACGTTGTTGCAAATAATGATGAAGCACTAATGTCATTATTCTATTTGTTTTTGCTCGGTGTTGTCGGCACATCCTTTGCATTAGTTTTATTTAACAAACTTATACAAATAACCACGCCTGTTTTTGCTTCAACAGTTACTTACTTAATTCCGATAGCCGCTGTTATTTGGGGTGTTATTGATAATGAAGCTTTCTATCCCGTTCATTTTGTAGGGATGACAATGATTATCATCGGGGTTTATATAGTTAACAAAAACAAATAGATTGTTTTTATTTGTTGCCATTGATATACCAACCACCTATATTCTTTTTACTTTTCAAGGGCATTGAAAAAATATAAGATTGGGCATTATAAACGAGGGCTTTGTCGTGGCAGAAAACAAATTAATCTACGGCAAAAGATTAGGTAACAAATCCATTAAGATTTATGAAACAGAACAAGGTTACAGCGGCATCATAAAGTTTTATTTATTAGGATTTTGTTACAGAAAAAAATCTTTTGTTTGTACAAAGTATTCCGAAGTTGAAGATTA
>CAYLVF010000246.1:0-4502 GCA_964387045.1 uncultured Melioribacter sp.
AAAGCATTTCAATAAAAGGAGAGTAGGTGAAACCGGGAAAAATTTTACTAATTACCATTCTTTTAACATTTCTAACTTCGTGCGGTATCTTTTCCGACGTATCTAAATCCGATGGGCAAATTTCTGATGAATCTCCGAAAACTGTCGAGGCTTACATCATAGTAAACGAGATGATGGAAAATGCTCGTCAAAGTTATGTTGATGCTCTTAGATATCAGAGACTCGGTTTCAAGAAAGAAGCCATTTATTCTTATGAAGATGCGTTAAAAACTATCAACGATTTAAGTTTTTATCCTGATATCGAAGTTAACGAATCATATTTTGAATTGGAGAATTCTATAATTGAAGACTATCAAGGATTTATTAACACTCTCGATGAACTTCCGGCAGATGTTTCTATTGCGGCTTTGGAAGAATGGCTTTCTAAACAGATGCCTGATATCGAACTTGTGGAAGAAGACACAAGCGAAGAACCTATCGATAATCAAACTATTATCATTGGTGATTTCCCGTTGGATATGAACAGATACGTTGAGCAATATATTGAATACTTTACAGGCAGAGGAAGAAAATATATGGAAGCCTGGCTAAGTCGCTCCGGTAAATATTTTCCAATGATGGTTAGAATATTCAATGAAGAGCAAGTTCCTACTCAGCTTTTATTTTTAAGTATGATTGAAAGCGGATTGAATCCCTCGGCGAGATCATGGGCACGTGCTGTCGGATTATGGCAATTTATTAAAAGTACTGGTCAACTATATGATTTGGACGGAGATTTTTATGTTGATGAAAGACGAGACCCGGAAAAATCAACCAGAGCCGCCGCCCGTCATTTACGCGATCTTTATTATTCATTAGGGGATTGGTATTTAGCATTAGCATCATACAACGCCGGTGAAGGAAGAATTAGAAGAGCTATTAAACGTGCCGGCTCAAGTGATTTTTGGGAATTAAGAAATTATTTACCCAAAGAAACGAGAAATTATGTTCCTCAATATATTGCTGTTACTCTTATAGCCAGCCAACCCGAAAATTATGGTTTCGCAAGTATTCAGTATGAAAAAGAATACGATTATACTCTGCATGAAATAAATGAAGCAATAGATCTAAAAGTGTTAGCTAGGTGTGCAGGCGTTTCTTTGGATATATTGAAAGATATGAATCCTTCTTTATTACAGCATTCTACACCACCGGCAAGAGTCCGCCCGTTTGAATTAAAAGTTCCGTCAAAAACTTATTCTGTATTTGTCGAAAATCTACAAAACATTCCGGCTGATGCAAAATTACAATACGTTGTTCATACCGTAAGAAAAGGCGAAACTCTTTCAGGTATAGCATACAAGTACGGTGTGAATGTTAATGAATTAGCTAAGTCAAATAATATATCGGTTAGATCGCGTATTTATCCCGGTGTTGATATGAAAATCCCCATATCGAATATTTCAACCGATGATATCGTAATTAATACGGATAATCTAGTAGCCTTAGAAGAAACAGATTTATACGTGTTGAATAACTCGTCTCCTTATAAACTTCAAGTTGCTAAAACTGTAGAAGAAGATAAGTATCTAAAATTATATCAGCAGCAAGTTGGTGATACATCACAAATAGATTTAGTTATTCCTGAAGGAATGGAAGCAGTAACGTATTCGGTTAAATCCGGTGATAAATTAATTGACCTCGCAGAAGTGTTCGATGTTAGAGTTTCCGATATAAGAAACTGGAATAATCTTCCGTACACAAGCACAATCGTTGTCGGACAAGAACTTAATATTTATGTCCCTTCGGATAAAAAAGATTACTATGCAGCAATAGATAATTTGTCGCGTACTCAAAAAACACGATTGCAAAATACCGAAGTCGAAGGTTCTTGGGTCAAACACAAGATTAGAAGAGGTGAATCTTTATCTGCTATTGGTTATAAATATGGTGTCTCCATCAATCAAATAAAAAGGTGGAATAATCTGCGTTCAAATAGAATTGTTGCCGGTAAGACTCTTGAAATTTATGTCGGTGATGAAAAGAATTTAGTTGCTTCAAGTTCTTCCAGCAGCAATACTAATTTTTCTTCTTACAAAATTAAAAACGGCGATACAATTAGTGGGATTGCCGAAAAGTTTAATATTACAACTGCACAACTTCGAGAGTGGAATAATCTATCCGGCGATAAAATTATTGCCGGCAAAACCCTCAGAGTTAGAGGTGATGACACTCCAAGATCTTATGGAGATAACAACGCAAACGTTAGCACAAACGCGGTTAATTATTCTGTACGAAGTGGTGATACGATAAGCGATATTGCTACAAAGTATGGTGTACGTAACGCCGATATTAGACAATGGAACGGTTTAAACAGCGATAAAATTGTTGTCGGTTCTAATCTTGTTATTTATACAAACCTTACCGAAGATCAAGTTGGCGATTCACGTATTTCAAGCTCGGAGGAGTTTAAGTCTGAAACAGACGGCTCCGTTATTTATGTTGTTAAAAAAGGAGATACTATTGGGCATATTGCCGATAAATTTATGGTGCGTGGAGATGAAATACGCCGGTGGAATAATATATCAGGAAACAGAATAAATATCGGACAGCAAATAGTTCTTTATCCTAATAAATCAACAAGAGATCAATCCAGTTCATCAGTGCAAGCATTTACAAATCCGTCGAATAATTCTATATTGCATAAAGTAAATGAAGGCGAATCTCTCTGGACAATTGCTAAGAAGTATAATGTTCGTGTTGCGGATATAATGAAGTGGAATTCGTTAAATACGGATAGAATTCATCCCGGTTCAGAGTTAAGAATTGTAAATCAATAGTTCATATAAATTTTGTAGTCGAATACCGTTAGGGGTGCCCTTTAGTTTTTGCGGGCTGAGATAACACCCTTGAACCTGATCTGGATAATACCAGCGTAGGAAAACGGAGAGAAGATTTAACTCTCTCAAGCCGTTTTCTTTTCGGGATTCGGCTTTTTTTATTTCATTTAATAAAAAAGGAGAGAGTCATGTTTAAGAAATTCACATTACTAATCATTTTTTGCACGGTAATTCAAGCCCAAATTTCAATAACCGGTAAAATTGTAAACTCAGAGTCCAACGAACCTCTTTCTAATGCTAATGTTTTTGTTGTTGGAACTAATTACGGAACTCCTTCTGATAATGAAGGAAAGTTTTCTTTAATGGGGAATTTTTTATCTAATAATGTATTAAGAATTTCATTCATAGGTTTTGAAACTGCCGAATTGACGTTAGCACAATTTAATCAATTGCCCGGTAGTATTATTAAACTAACACCAAAAGTTTTAACAAGTCAAAGTGTTTTGGTTAGTGCATCAATTGGTAAAGAGGGATTTTCACCTATAACTTTTTCTAAAATTAAAAAACAAGAAATTCAAGAAAGATATTCCGTACAAGATGTACCGGAATTTTTAAGCTATTTGCCCAATACAACTTTTTATTCCGAATCGGGGAATGGAATCGGATATAATTATTTGAGTATTAGAGGATTTGATCAGCGAAGAATTTCAATTTCTGTAAATGGAATCCCTCAAAACGATCCTGAAGATCATAACATATATTGGCTTGACCTTCCTAATTTACTTGGAAGTACTGAATTAATTCAAGTACAGCGCGGAGCCGGTTCGGGTGTTATCGGTTATCCAGCAGTCGGTGGTTCAATAAATATTATTACTTCTGCATTTTCCGATAATCAAAAATATGACCTCGGTACTGTTTACGGCAGTTACAACACAAGGAAATATACTGCTTCATTTGCAAGTGGTTTGATTGATAATAAATATTCTCTTTATGCAAAATTCGGGAAAGTACTTAGTTCCGGTTATCGGCATCAAAGCTGGGTTGATTTTAATTCATATCACTTATCGGCTGTTAGATATGATGAAAATGTAACAACACAAATAAATTTATACGGCGGACCAATTTCCGACGGACTTGCATACAATGGGTTAGCAAAATTTGCAATTAAGGATAAGGAATTACGAAAAGAAAATTTATCCTATTGGGAATCTGAACAGGATGATTATACTTATAAAGTATACCGCAGACCCGATGAAACCGAAAACTTTTCTCAGCCGCATTTTGAATTGCTGAATGAGTTCAAACTATCTAATAACGTTACTTTCAATAATGCTTTATTTCTAATTCTCGGTGATGGATTTTTTGATTATGACGGTTCATGGGCTGATTCTGCTTATTTCAGATTAACAAGAGATAATGGTTTTGTGTTAGATAGTAATCCTGAAAACGTATTAATACGAGCAATGGTCGAAAACAAACAATGGGGTGTTATTCCGCGTATTAGATGGACTCACACTAACGGTGAATTAACAACCGGAATAGAATATCGCAATCATCGTTCCGTTCATTGGGGTAGTTTGCGGTACGGAGAAAATTTGCCTAAAGGTATTTCGCAAGACTACCGTTACTATTATTATGAAGGCGGAAAGGATATATTTAACTTTTTCGTAAATGAAAATTATG
>CAYLVF010000247.1:0-4485 GCA_964387045.1 uncultured Melioribacter sp.
TTACTAATTCTGCATCATAATAATCCAAACGTGATTTAATACCGAATCTATCACGTAATGGTGCAGTAAGTAATCCCGCTCGAGTTGTAGCACCAATCAAAGTATAATTCGGAAGTTTAATTTGAACAGAGCGGGCATTCGGACCAGCGTCAATCAGAATATCAATTTTATAATCTTCCATTGCAGAATAAAGATATTCTTCAACAACCGGACTTAGCCTGTGAATTTCATCAATAAACAGAACGGATTTTTCTTCAAGATTAGTTAGAATACCTGCAAGATCACCCGGTTTTTCTAATACAGGTCCCGAAGTGGTTTTAATCGTAACGTTCATTTCATTTGCAATAATATGTGCTAATGTAGTTTTACCAAGCCCGGGCGGTCCTGTTAATAAAACATGATCAAGCGCTTCACTTCGCTTGTTAGCCGCACCAATGAATACTTTCAGATTATCGGTAATTTTATTTTGACCGACGAATTCATCAAAACCGGAGGGACGCAAAACATTTTCTGCCTGTTTCTCTTCGGCTCTTAATTTAGGGTCTATCTCACCTGAATTTCTCATATTCTAATTTAATTATAATAATTGTATCAATCAGTATTAAGTAGCGAAATTATCTTTACGATATTTTTTGATCTTTTCGAGAACGAAAACCATTCCCCCCATCAAAAGATACATTAGTATAACAGATAAAAGAGTATACGTAACACTAAAACTTTGTCCGTATGATTTATAAAGTCCTGGCACCCAAGCGCTTCCGTAAAGAATAACTAAATGAACAACGTAAATAAGTAATGTATGCCTGCCAATAATTTTTATGATTTGCGGAATATCTTCAATTTTAATAACAAGCAAAGCTATCGCACCGTTTAATGATATTACAAAACCGATTCTTAAGAAAAAAATAGAAACACCGTAGGCAACACTTAACTTTTCACCGAATACCAAGTAATTAATTTCTAAACTTGCAAAATGAACTACCATTAAACTAAGACCAATTAAGATCAATAATGAACCAAAACGTTTTTTCTTGAAAATCTTATTATTATGTGCAAGAAAAACACCAAGTATAGCACCGCCTAAAACATATCCTACCCAAGGGAAAAGCGGGAAAAGAGAACCTGTTTTATTGAACATATATGCCGCAATTGGAGCAGGTAAAAGTTCATTCCATTGAACCGATGCGGCGAATGGATAGAAGAACACAAAAAATAATGTACCGCAAGAAAGAGTCCAGTATGCAGAAATTTTAATTTTCTCGGCTAGTAACGAAAGTAAAATGATAAAGAGTAAACCAAAACCGATTAGATGAAGAGCATCAACAGTAAAGAAAATACGCCATTGATTTTCAGATACATTAGAAAAATCAAAAATTTTATAAGTAGGATACCTTAATAAATATCCGAGAAAAACAAGCAGCAGAAATCTTTTTAATCCTTTAATCACTCGTTCTTTGTTATGAGTCTTACTTTTATAGAATAGTAAATAAGTAAAAACAACTCCTGCTGTAAACATAAATATTGGTGCAGTAAAACCGCGCAAAGTCTCCCAAATTGTATAAAATAATGATTCGGTTGTACGAAGGTCACCATCCAAGAATGTATGAACGGTATGTCCTTGAACCATCATTAATACGGCGATAGCGCGCATTAAATCGAGGAAGATAATTCTGGATGTTCCTTCAACTGTTGTCAAAATTTTGTCAAGGTTTACTTTTAAATTGTTGCAAAATACGGAAAGAAATGATAGAGATAAATACCGTGAAAGATTTAGATCAATGATGAAAGCCGTAACCGGAAAGAATTATTTTTCATAGCTACTTCATCTTGGAAAAATTTTTTCATGAACTAATCATAAATGAAAGAAATAGCAAAAATCCAGTTGGATTTTTCCGGTGAGTGGATAGTATTAAAAATAACAAAATCAGCTATGGTTACCCCGAACTGAAACGACCAATAATTTGCTTTTGCGTCGACAAATGAACGTTGAATAGGATTATATTCCGGTAAAGTTTCTTCATTATAAAACAATCCAACAACAGGATTAGATATTATCGAGAAATTAATTTCAGTAAAAATTTTATAAAGTTGTATTGCTCTAAATCCAATGTGGTTTTTCTTACCGGGTATCATTTCAATTTCCTGATCAAGTGAAACATAAAACAGGGTTATCTCGGAGTTTCGGTAATCATCGGTTACACTCATCAGCTGACCCTGCCTTAGTTCACTGTTTTCTCTGAGAGCCGTACTGCTGATAAAAATACCTTGACTCATACCAATAGCAGCCGGTTGAACAAAGAGATTTGTTTTTCCGAAAAATATTCCGCCGAGGAAAAAATCATAACTTTCTCTATGTTTCCAGATCAGAAATCCGCTGGGCAGACCATCGGGGCGAAAAGGGGCATATCGCCCCAATGCTAAAGTCTGCACATTTTCTTCCTTGTGATCACTTTTAATATAACCGCCAAGGAAAAATGTATTAAAAGGACCGTTAAAGATACCTGCTAAACCGTACCGGTTATAAATATCATCATCTATTTTCCCTCTTCCTGCAACTGCCATAACAGAGAACATATTTATAGTAAATTTTCCTGCAAAATAATACGAACTTAGATTTGTGCCTTTGTAAGAAGCCATACCACCGGGTGTATAACCATCGAAAAATTCATATCCTACCCGAAACCACAAATATGGTTTGGGGCGCAAGGTAATTCTTGAAAAGATAGCTTTTTCATTTAACGAAGTATCTTTCAACACATCGTACGTCCCACCAATATCAAATTGATAGCGATCATCATCATTAACGGGGAATAATATCGCACCGCCGGTTATTTCTTTTACGCGGAATTCATTTCTGTTATTTAATTCATTGCTGGCAATTTTAAAGAAGAGGGTTTTATTCCTCTGATTTTTTTTATAGAAATTAAAAGAAGAGACATTCTCGAGTTCTTCTTTTAAATATGACAGTTGAAACTCCCAGATTGAAGGACGCGGCGGACCAAAAACGGAATATCTTAAATCGTTTTCCGCGTTCTTATTTTGCGAGCCACTCTGTGCATATACAGCCAGGGTCAGGAATATGAATAATACAAGTGAACGAGAAATTATCATCCGAAAAACTTTCTAATTTTTTGTAATAAGTTTAAACACACTCTATCATTCTTTAGGACCAATATTTAATGAGGATATGTCCATGAGATAAGGTCTAATACTCATTGGTTGATCTGGATCTGCGGCACGGTTTGAAGCGAACTGCAGTAATTTTCCATCGGGCGATATGGACGGCAGACCGTCAAAACCTTCGTTATAAGTTAGGCGTGTTTGTTCACCTGTAATTAAACTCATTAGAAATATTTCATAATTGCGTGGTTCTAAAAATTTAACAAATACAAAATGTTCTTTATCCGGAGCAGGATACGGCGCCCAATTTGTTCCATCGTCATGAGTAATACGTTTTACATCAGAGCCGTCTTTTTTCATTGTGAAGATTGTCATTGGCATAGGGCGGGTTCCTTCAACCTTTCTATCCCATGCTCTAAAGAGAATTGTCTCGTTATCAATCCAAAAAGCGCCTCCTTCCTGCCATTCCTCGGTAAACGTAATTTGTTTTTCTTCGGTACCGTCGGGCTTCATCAACCACAAATCCATTTTGCCATCTATTTGCCTTCCGAATAAAATCCACTCACCATCGGGCGAAACACAAACCTCTGCATCGTAATACTCATTATTTGTGAGTCTTTTAACATTACAACCGTCTAAATCGCAGCTATACAATTCTGCACCCTGAGGATAATTTCTTGCATCCGACCAATTTCCTTTCGGCATTTCCGGGTGATCTTTTGTCGATGTATAAATTAATCGTTTACCGTCGGGGAAATAATAAGAACATGCATCTTCGCCCTTATCGTTAATACGGCGGATGTTTGTTCCGTCAATGTTGAAGGTATAAACTTGATGCGTGGGATCATCCTCAAACTTTGCGTTTCCAATCAAACTTTTTCCATCAGGCGAAAAATAAAATTCAGCACCCTCATCAATATTTGGGATTGCCCAAACTTCGAACTTTTCTTTTTCTTGGGGATCACTTTCGGATGCAGCCGAAATCAATCCGGTTGTTAAAAGTATTACAAAAAATAAAGTAAGAACAATTAATACACGGGTTGGAATACTGTTGATAATCATTTGTTCCTCGTGATGATTTATTGAAAAAAATTTCCATTATCTTTCGATCAGTTCAATTAGTGTTTTATTCTCATTCCCGTCGCGTAAATAAATGAGATCAACTACATCGCCGGGATTAAAGTTTTTCAATGCTTCCGAATATGAGCTTAAATTTTTTACATCATAGCTGCCCAATTTTATAATAACATCCCCTTTTTTGAGACCGGCTTTAGCAGCAGGCGAATCCGAAGATAGATCAGCAATGCGAACACCTTCGCCCGGGTAAGTAAAATCCGGCATACTTCCGGTTGTTACACTTCGTGT